>JBKJZK010000477.1:0-6473 GCA_046715215.1 Nitrospiraceae bacterium | reverse complement strand
GCACTCGTCTTCGCACAGGTTATGGTGTCCTCCGCTTGAACCGGTACCGTAATCGCTGCGGCAATGACGACTATGAAGAGAATAGAAAATAGCTGCTTCATGTGTGCTCCCGGGTGACTAAGAGTATGTGAATGATCTTATGATTTTCGGGATGCAAAGTCCTCACAATAATTAGACTGACCCGCATAAGATGCGGAGTTCTTGTTTTCTGTCTGCATAACACGCCGTGGGATTTCTTGCCGAAGGTCTGTGAGCCGCTTTGTATTCAAGCCCTTACTGCCTTGTCCAGCGGTTGACCACGGCATCCTATGCGAATCAGCATAACGCCACCCCCATGAATGGATTCAAAGCCCGTGTACCGGACTACATACGCCCGCCGGGCCAGGCGGCTTGGGACTCCTCCACTGCGCCCATCGAGGGAGCACCGTTTCACCGTGCGCACTCTGGGAGCAGTGAGAAGCACCCAGCCGTCGCACCTTCTGTTCTTTCGTCCCCTCAAAGCGGGTGACCGGTTTGCCCTTTACTGCGCGCGTCCAACGAGGGCCTTCTGAGGCCGCGCGTTGCGCGAGCAAGAAGGGCACCCGGTTGCCCGCTACATTTTTTTCCGCACATCCTTCCACTCCTTCGCCACCTTTGCCTTGCGCGGCGCCTCGCCCTTGGCTGGTTCGGGCACCATCACGGCGTCGAGGCGCCGCTGCAGGAACGCTTCGGCAAAGGCTTTTGTGCGCCCCACGCCTATTTTGAGCGTCTTCCACCCGGCGGCATGCATTTCATCGAGTTTCGCCCCGAACGTCTCTGGGTCGGATGGGAGCACGAGAATGTGCCCGACCGGAAACTTCTGATCCTTCAGCCATTCTCTGGCTTGCGCGTTCACCTGATCATTGGGACCCACCAACTTATCCACTGTCACCACATAGAGCACGTTGTAGTAGAACCGCGTGAGCTTGCCGAGTTCCGCCGCGGCATCAGGCATCGTGCGTCTGCCTTCCGCCTCTTTCCCAGGCCAGGTCACGGTCGGCCCTTGTCCGGCTGGGGCTTCCATGAGCGATGCCATTTCCACAGCCATGATCGGGCTGCGATGTTCCCACACAGCCAGATTCGCAGCAGCTTCGGCCACGGCGACTCTCGGAGTGGTTCCGACGCGCACGGTGAATGGGACCGCCCCTTTGGCCTTAGGGGTGTACGACAAGAAGGCCCGCCCGTCTCCACCGGTCATCGCGGTTGCGACGACCTTGCCGGCGACGAGAAGCTCGATGGGTTCTCCTGCCAGGCCGGTCTCCGTCAGGAGGCTCTTCCCTATGAGCGTCGCTTCGATGGTGGCTGGCTGGTTGGGCGAGGTGAGGCTATCGTGAACCGTCAAGGTTCCGGGTATCTTCTCCGCCGCAAAAAGGATTGTTGTCGTAGTGAAAAAGAGGAGGATGGTGAAGAGACCGACTCTACGGAAGGGGTCACTCATAGGCCGCACAGCCGCATAAGAACAGAAGGAAAACACCGAGCAGGATGCTCAAAAAGTCCGTCCAGCAAAACCGCAGCGAACTACCACTTCAGAGGGGTGGCGGGATGATCCCAACTGCGCGCAACATTCCATACGCCCAGCTCTCAGCGCGCCAAGACTCGCTTTATTCCGAGCGAGGCCTTTTTCTCTTTCCCTCTCTTTAGGGGAGTGGCCAAGGCTGCCCTCAACTGCGCGCATCGAACGAGCACAGTTTCACCGTGCGCGTTCTGCGAGCAAGGAGGGCACCTGGCCACCCCCCTCTCTCTTTTTTCAGCATCCTGTAAAGGTTACGCCTTAAGGACCGCCAGTACGTCATCCACATGGCTGCCGACCTTGACCTTGCGGAAAATCGCCTTCAACTTGCCGGCCTGGTCGATCACAAAGGTGCTGCGCTCAATACCCCAGTATTTCTTGCCATACATGCTTTTCTCTTTGTAGACCCCGTAGGCCTTCGCGACGACCTTGTCCTCGTCGCTGAGCAACGTGAACGGCAAGGTAAATTTCTTGATGAATTTCTGGTGGGATTCCTGGCCGTCAAAACTCACGCCCAGCACAACCGCTCCCGCCTTCTTGATCGGCGGGGCGGCATCGCGAAAGTCGCACGATTCCTTGGTACAGCCAGGGGTATCGTCTTTGGGGTAAAAATAAAGGACCACCTGCTTGCCCGTAAAATCTTTGAGGCTGACACGTTCTCCCGATTGATCGGGAAGCGAAAGAGCGGGAGCCCTATCACCGATGTTGAGTTCCTTTGCCATCAGCTTTTTCCTTTTCCTCTTGCTTAGGAGGATGCTGTAAACGTCCGCCAGCTTTCTGAAGGTTAAGGCTCAGGTCAAGGCTGAGATTGAAAGAATCTGATCCTCGCTCAACCTCGACCTTAGCCTGCTGCATTATCGCGGCCCGCTGCCCATGCCAGGTCTGCTAGTCCCAGGTGGATATAGTTTGTTCTTTTTGGGAGACTCCGGGTTGCCGAAGGGCCTGAGCGCGGGCGAATCCCAGATCACTTTGTCTCCCGGAGCCAGGTTGGCCGCTTCCATGAACTGTTGGCGCGCTTGCTCCTGGTCGCCCAAGGCATGCAAGGCCAACGCATAGTTATAGTGCGCGGGCCCCGATTGAGGAGCCGCGGTCACCGCTTGAGAAAAATAATTCTTCGCGTCGTCGAACTGCTTCGCTTGATAGGCCTGTGTCCCCTGTTCAGTCAGAGTCACCACTTGCGGCTTCACTCCGGATTCGAGCGCCAGCGGGACCAACGGCTTTGCCCTGCGCGTGGAACAGGCGACGGCCTCGACGAGCAAGAGGATCACTGCGAGCATGGACAGGTATTTCATCGCGCCGCTACGTTCCATCAGTACCTCACGCCTTCGCATGTTTCCGCGTCTCTTCCTCGAACGCCTTCCGATAGAGTACGTCCCACTCAGCACTGCCCTCGACGATACCGCGCGAGTAGGAGGCCAACTTCGCCTTGACCTTTCGATCGATTTCTTCTTCTTGCGCCAACTCGGATGCAAGCACCCGCTTGATCGCTTTCAGAACCCGCCCCTCGTCGGCCTGCACCGTCACCATCGGGCTTTTCTTGACCGCCTGAAGAATGATGTGGGAAAGATGGCTGATTTTGTCTTCGCTCAACATACGGAACTCGTTAGGGGTGAGGGGTTAGGCGTAAGGGGTTCCCGACTAGACGGCCCATTTATCTCACACCCCTTACCCCCACACCTTACCCTTCACCAGTTTAAAGAATGATACCCCGCTCGCGCGCCAGCTTACTCTTCACTATCGTGAACATTCGCTGATAGTCCACGTGTCCCCGCTCGATGTCTTGCTCATAGGTTTTCAACAGCTGCCGCACTTCGGCGTTCAGGCGGTCTTCGACCGACAATTCCTCGAGAATGGCATGATCGATCTGCTCGACGAACGCCTTGCGATCCCCGACGATCGCCACCTCCCCCTCCTGCTGCAGCCTGGTGGCGAGCGACTCCGAGATGTGGCGAACGCGTTCTTTCGACAGTCGCATGATTAGCAGGCCATGGAAAAACTATGTCGGCACGAGAACTTTGGTTGTCCGCACATGTACCACAACACGAGCATGTTCCCGTAGGATGCTCAAACAGTTCAACCTCCTCAGCCACCCAACCCTGGCGCGCCGAGACGCGCCTTGTCCCAAGCAAGGCCGCAGCGAACTATCACCTTTTAAGGGGTGGCTGGGATGATCCCAACTGCGCGCGTTCAACGAAGGCCTTCGGCGGCCGCGCGTTGCGCGAGCACGGGGATCGTCCCAGCTACCCCGCCCCCTTTTCAGCATCCTACTAGATCCGTTCGATCCGAATGGTCGGCACGTCCATGACACGCCGTAGCACCGAGGCATCCCCGAGAATGCGGCCGATCACATTGACACGGTCGGCCGGGACCGGATCCTGCCCCATACTCATCGGCGTGCGTCCGAAGAAAATGGCCAGGACCTGCCCGGCCCCCCAGAAGGCGACATCGCCGACTTTGACGTGATTCGTCGCCGTCTCTCGATGGTCTTTCACCCCGGCCAGTTTACAATAGAACTCTTCGCCCCATGTGTTAACCGGGCTTTCAACCGGTAATGCAGCATAGACTTCCTGCGCCGTCTTCGTCGACTTGAGTTCCGCGTCGAGCTGCACCGAGCCGACGGTGATGCGAATCTTGTTGGGGAGAGCAGCCATTGCGTTCCAATCGGCGCCTCCCGGCGACCATAAGATGAAAACCCGCTCAGGCCGCGGACTTTAGCTTGTTTATTCGGTGAAATCAAGGCTACAATCTCAGAATCACATGCTCGCGTCATCCTTCGTGCTGCTCAAAGGTATCGGCCAAAGTTCGGAACGCCGTCTATGGCAGGAGGGCATTCTCGATTGGGCCACGTTCCTCCGATCTCCGACCCTGCCCGGCATCTCCTCGACCAGAAAAGAGTGGTATGACCGCGAACTCGCCACCGCCCAATCTCGCCTGGAAAAAGGCGATGCACACTTCTTCGGCACCTGCCTGAAGAGTCGGGAGCACTGGCGCCTCTTCGAGACGTTTCGCCATCGTACGCTCTATTTGGACATCGAGACGACAGGGATGTCTGCGCGCGAGGGACATGTGACGGTGGTCGGATTGTATCGCAACGGGCGCATGACGAGCCTGATCCGCGGGGAAACGTTAACGGAGGACCGATTGTATGCAGAACTGGAGCAAACAGACCTCTTCATTACATTTTTCGGTAGCGGGTTTGACATTCCCTACTTGCAGGTGAAGTTCCCCCGGTTAAACTTCAAGAAACCGCACTTCGATCTGTGCTTCGCAGCACGCAGGCTCGGCATGCAGGGCGGACTGAAACACATCGAGCACGAAGTCCAGATTGCGCGCGAGACCGCTGTGGTAGGACTTGACGGATGGGAAGCCGTTCGCCTGTGGCACCAGTGGTGCGCGGGAGACGAGGCCGCACGCGATCTGTTGCTGAGGTACAACGCGGCCGACACTCAAAATCTCGAACCGCTCGCGGCATTGCTCTACGACCAAATGGTCGCGCGATTCGGCCCGCCTTCTGCAGGATTTCCACCAGCCCGTCGCCGAGAGCCGGACGAGGTCGCTCCGTGACACAACCCCAGCAGTGGATCGGGGTCGGTCGAACCGAGACGGGTCATGTTCGAGCATCGAACCAAGATGCGCTGGCCCTCCTGAATGACTGCGGCGTCTGGATCGTGGCTGATGGGATGGGTGGTCACCCGGCAGCGGATCTCGCGGCCCAAACAGCCGTGGCCGTGGCCGCACAGCGGGCGCGGGAACGAGCGGCCTGGCTCCGCGAGCACCCGAGCGCTGCCGCCGAGTTCGTGGCAGACCTCGTGACGAGCGCCAACCGGCGAATCCATGACCTCATTCTGGCGAAACCGTCCTTGAAAGGGATGGGCACGACCTTCGTCGCCTTGGCACTGACGCCGGCATCGATGCAAGTCGCCCATATCGCCCACCTGGGCGATAGCCGCGCCTACCTCTATCGGGCAGGACAGCTCAAGCAATTGACGCGCGATCACACCCTTGTCGAGAAATTTGTGCAGCGTGGCCTGATCGATGCGGCCACGGCCCTTACACATCCTGAGCGTCACATCTTGACCAAAGGCCTGGGGCAGGGCGTCGATATGAAACCGGAGCTGACCTCGACGCCGGTAACCCCGCACGATCTGATCGTGCTCTGCAGCGACGGGCTCACGAAAATGTTGGAGGACGCAGCCATCGCATCGGTACTCTCCCGCGCAAACGGCGATCCCCACCGAGCCTGCCACGACCTGATCGAGCGGGCGCTGAACAGAGGGGGAGAAGATAATGTGACCGTGATCGTCGTGGCGTGCATGGCGCCTGCCATTGCAGTAGCTTAACCATTGACAAGACTCTATCGGCCCTGTAGCCTCTAAATCCAGCCAGACAGTCTTTCCTCTCGTCTCCCTTGTGAGCCAGACAGGAGAATCATCATGCGTGTGTCCGTGCTGTTCCGCCTCATCGTGTGCATGGTCATCGGAGGAACCTGCTGGGTTCCCGCAGCCATGAGCGGCACCGCGGATAACACCGAACTCGAAACTACAGTCCGCGCCCTCGTGCGAGCCAATGCCGAGAAAGATCTGCCTGCCATGTCCAAGCTGATGGCCCATGACGCTGATATCACCAGCTATACCATCGGAGGCCGGAAATACGTGGGATGGCCTGACCTTGAGCGGGATATCAAGGAAGAGTTTGCGAAAGTCGCGGCGCTCGACCTTCCCATTTCTGAACTCAAGGTGTGGTCGAAGGGAGATATTGGGTGGTATACAATGGAACTGGACTATGTGCGTGTCCTCGGTCAGGGGCCGGACCAGCAACGCGCCGTCCTGCCGTTACGAGAAACCGGCGTGCTTGAGCGTCGAAACGGCCAGTGGATCCTCCTGTCCTGGCATGAATCCCTCCGCAATGCCACCGGCGCGATGCCAGTCGATGATCGGCTGAAAAC
>JBKJZK010000476.1:0-3604 GCA_046715215.1 Nitrospiraceae bacterium | reverse complement strand
GTTCGGCTTTGCCAGCCCCTCGTGGTCATCCCGCACACGAACGCGGTGTGGGCGGTGGACTTCATGAGCGACACCCTGTACGGCGGACGACGATTTCGGACGTTCAACATTCTGAATGAAGGTGTGCGAGAGTGCTTGGCGATCGAGATTGATACGTCGCTCCCGGCGGAGCGTGTGATCCGCGTGCTGGAGCAAGTGGTGGCCTGGCGGGGCCAGCCCCAGGCGATTCGCCTCGACAATGGCCCAGAATTTCTCGCCGAGCGCTTCATCACCTGGTGTGCAGAGCGGGCGATTGAGCTGCGATATATTCAACCGGGGAAACCGGATCAGAATGCCTTCATCGAGCGATATAATCGGACCTATCGCACGGAAGTGTTGAACGCCTACGTGTTTGAATCCTTGGAGCAAGTGCGGGAGATCAGCGCAGAATGGTTGCAGAGTTATAACGAAGAGCGGCCCCATGAGTCGTTGGCGGGCCTGCCGCCCGCCACATATCGGGCCAACCTTGAAGCCAGAAGCTCTCCATTGAAACTGTCTCCTTGACGGGGAAGCTTACGGCATGATCAAACTCTAGCCCTTTAATCAGCAGCGTGCGAGAGATGGTCCGTCTCGGCAGTCTGCGTCCGACCATGCTCGTGCGGCGTCGAATCTGCCACGCAGCTTGAAGGAGCGACGGATGTCGTCCACTCTCATACTCATCCATGGCTTTGTGCATTTCTCGCCATAACTCTACCCGATAGAGCACGCGGCCGTTGATCTCTGAGATCTTATCTAAAGCGGCTCGGATAGGTGCCACGCTCTGACTTGTCGCAACCTGTACGAGCGCAAATGCAATTTCCTTATGCTTTACTTTTTCAGGACGAATTTCCCCTGTTGTACACATGCCTAGTAATGACTTCAATTGAGTGGAGACCTCGGTCATGCACGTGCGGGCAAACTCGATTACGCACGCTGCACGTTTTAGCTCGCTAGTATTATCCAACTGCTGAGCAAATCGAAACAAATCTTTGCAGTACACTTCGTCCATCGATGTGAAAACGCTCTTTAGGCCACGGGCTAATGCATGGGCCTGATTGGGTAGTTTGTGAATACCAACCACAGTGCCTTGAAGTCCGGCGGATTTAAAGCAGGCCATGCGCGCTCTAACAACTCAAGGACCTTGAGGTGGTGGGCAGCCGCTGGTCTGTGGCTGTGGGTGGCCAGGGTGCCCGTGCCCTTGGAGATCGCCTTCGTGATGCCAAGATTGAATTGCTCGATGATCCCACCGCACTCCACAGCCGCCTGACGAAGGGACGAGCTGCGGGAAGCTTGCCGTGTTGAGAGTGACAGCAAGCAGGTCTACAATGGGTTGACCACGGTGGCTAAACGGAAAGGCGCAGAAGCATGGGGATGAGGCAGAGGGGACAGGTGCGGTGGTGTGTGCTCGGTTTGCTGATGGCCGTCACGTTCGTCGCTGGGGTCGCAGGCCCGGCGCAGGCACAGCAGCAGGAGATCACCGGTAAGTATAATCCCTCATAAGCCTCCATGTTGGCACCTTAGAGCGGAAGAAATTGCATTCTATTCCCGAAGGTGAGCGCCCCTAATTTATACTCAAGGTGTAGATCGCTCTTGAGAGAAGGCCGTTGCAGTGGAGAGAAAATTACACTACAAATAAAAGAGGAATCAAGGCATGCTGTCTTTGGGGAATGGCCCCACAAAATAGAAAGGAGAACTGCAATGAAGAATGCAATAAGACTTATGACGGCTTTGGTCCTCATCAGCTGGCTGGGATCTGCGCAGGCCAAAGACGAAACTTACGGCCACCCCGCCGATCAACGCTACTCCGAGGAACAACGCCAGCTGGAAGAGCAAATGCGCCTAGACCGCGAATCGATTCGAAGGGAACGAGCCGGGATGCCGCCCCCACAGTCCGAGCGGGCTATGCAGCTGGAACGCGATAGATGGCAGCACCGAGATGAGGATCAGCAAAGGCAGTATGGCGGGAGTCCCTACCACGACAGGGGCAATTTTGACGGCAATCCTAAGTAAGCCTACCTCACCACCCCTGTTCCATTCGCAAAGCCGATAGAGACCGTACCATCCCGTCTTGGGCATCGAACAGGAGGATGACCGGGGAAACCCTTGCGCTGATGAGGGGGCGGGGGCGCTGCGGGTACATGGGTACCTAGTGTTGCGGATCGATTTATTTTCAAAGCCCGGCCTACTTTATGACATTCCTCCTAGGGTGCCGCCCCACGCCCTGGTGAGCAAGATGTTGCAAGCAGACCACAAAAGTTCAGGGGAAAACAGTGAGAACCTCTACCTCTTGCATAAGGGTGATCCAGTCATGCCTTCGTGGGCATGGCAATCTCGCACTGGGGAACGGACACAAGGTCGTGCTGGCGTGCCCACCCTTTGGGCAGGTCTTTGAGTGCTTCGCTTACTACCGATTCCCGTCTGGTGCCGGAGCGCGCTTCCTCTGTTGTGGCCAAGCCTTCGTCAATGCGTTTTTTGCAAATCAACGCCAGTGTAGAAGTATCGTGTTCACGTGCACTCCTTCCTTTTCATGTACGGATGTGGCTTGTCATAGCTGGTGTTCCTCCTAGTTCCATCACTGCGCAGTAGGCTTTACTAATAAGCCGTGAATCCGGTGAAGCCCTGTCGCTCATCGACGAGGTCTTACTATAGTTCTTCCTCTCACAGAAAGGATCAAGGATGGGACTGCTCGGCTCTACCATGGAAAACCTGGGACTTGGTAACGCTTCAGCACCACCGCCCTCCCCTTCCCCTTCCTCTGCCCCACAGGCTAGTCCAGCTCTGCAGAGGGCATCGTCGCCATCATCCATAGCTCCTGTGGGACCCAAGGGGGTCAAGGCAATCGATGTGGTGGCAAAGCTGGAAGGGCTGGGGGCTGCACATAGAGAAGCTAAACTGGAAGACCTCGATCGTGGACATGATGAAGCTCTTGGGCCTCGATAGCAGTTTAGTCGCCAGAAAAGAACTGGCGACTGAATTGTGATGCCCAGCTGAGAAAATGGGCGATTCGGCTCAGATGAATGTGTGGCTGCACAAGACGGTGTTGCAGAAATTGGCCGAGAACGGAGGCAACATTCCTAAAGAGCTCATGTAGGCTCGGTGTGATTGCATCGTCACTGTGTGTGCTGCTGCAGTTTTCCCATTGCCCAAGTGGTTGGGGCTCTTGCTCGTTATCACTTTTGCGAGACGAGCCTACAATGCGCTTGTGCAAATCGCAATGACTGTAAGCATCGGAGGGATCGGCGTGTGCTAGCCTCATATCCGCTCGAAAAGAGGTTTGACTCGGGCATTCACTAGTCGTTCAATCGCGCAGGCGGGACTTATAATGATGCCGTTACCAGATCCAAAATTCGGCTTGGTTTTCTATGCATACAGACTAAATTCATGAAACTCTTAACCGAGGAGGCATTATGATTGTGATGTCAAAAGTGTTCCGAGTGTTGTCAGGTGTGATGCTATTGTTCCTGGGACTATTCAGTATGCCACAGGTTGGTGATCGAGCGTCCGCAGCAGACGACGTGAAGGGAAGCCCATGTGAGATACCACATGGGCAAAATGCCACGCGGGCCGAGCAAGTGGAGACGCAGGG
>JBKJZK010000475.1:0-1288 GCA_046715215.1 Nitrospiraceae bacterium | reverse complement strand
GCATCGAGACGTTTGTGGGCTCTTCCGGGCGCGTGTTCCCCACCGATCTCAAGGCCGCGCCGTTGCTGCGCGCGTGGCTCCGCCGGTTGCGCCAGGCAGGCGTCCGATTCCACATGCGTCATCGATGGTCCGGCTGGGACGAGCAGGGGGCTCTGCGTTTTGCCACGACAGAGGGGAACCGCTCTGTCCAGGCCGATGCAGTGGTGCTTGCGCTCGGCGGCGGTAGTTGGCCGAAGCTCGGTTCTGATGCCTTGTGGGTGCCGCTCCTCGCAGGACACGGGCTTCACATTGCGCCATTGCAGCCGGCGAACTGTGGGTTCGATGTCGGTTGGAGCGAGCATTTTGGGACAAAGTTTGCCGGGCACCCGGTCAAGTCGGTGGCTATTGTTGTGCGGAGTAATTCCGGTACAGCGTCCTGGCATCCTGGGGAATTCGTGATCACGGAGACCGGCGTAGAAGGCGGCGTGATCTACACGGTGTCCGCCTCTCTTCGTGACGAGATCCTGACGAAGGGAGTGGCGACCTTGCGCCTCGACCTGACGCCTGACAGAGATATGCCTCGCCTGACGCACGACTTATCGCGGCCGCGCGGCAAACGGACGATGGCGACTCATCTTGAACGTCGGGCAGGGATTGAAGGTGTGAAGGCAGGGCTGCTTCGTGAAGTGGTCTCGAAAGAGGACTTTGCGGACCCGGCTCGTCTGGCTGCCGCGATCAAATCGTTGCCGCTGCAACTCGTCGCACCGCGCCCGCTGGAGGAAGCAATCAGTACGGCTGGGGGAATTCCCTTCGAAGCACTCGACGAACGGTTGATGATCCGTACACTGCCAGGCATCTTCTGTGCGGGAGAAATGTTGGATTGGGAGGCACCGACCGGAGGCTATCTGCTCACGGCTTGCTTCGCCAGCGGTCGAGCAGCTGGTATTGGAGCGGTGGACTGGCTCATAGAGAGTGGGAGGCGTAAGACCTGAAACCTAAGACGGCATTGAATGTTGAATGATTAATGTTTGAATTGTCGAAATTGGAATAGGCCACAACTGGCTGTGTGGAAGTGAGAGGACGGGGCCAGGAATCCCTGACTGCAGGGCTGCAGATCAACGAGAAATCTATTGGGGAGTGCCGACCAGCCCGTTGACGGTTCCGATGGATCGGTACTTCTGCTCACGTTGAGTCAGCAACTGAGGGAGGGAGAGGTCGGTGAGCTGGGAGAGTTGGTTGCTGAGGGATTTGGCGACTCGATCGGTGATGGCATTGAGGTCCCGATGGGCGCCGCCGAGCGGTTCCGGTA
>JBKJZK010000474.1:0-4055 GCA_046715215.1 Nitrospiraceae bacterium | reverse complement strand
TCATGGCCAATTCAGGGACGTTGACGGGGAGCATCGGGGTCATCATGGAGATGGCTAACGTCGAAGGGCTGCTCAAGAAGATCGGGGTCGAAGGTGTCGTGATCAAAAGTGGACGATTCAAGGATGTAGGATCGCCGCTCCGGAAGATGAGTGATGAAGAACATGAGTTGCTCCAATCCGTCATGGACGATGTCCATAAGCAGTTTATTGAGGCAGTAGCGGAAGGGCGCGGGCTCGATGTGGCGGCTGTGCAGGCCTTGGCGGACGGTCGAATCTTCACGGGCCGTCAAGCCAAAGCTTCAAAGCTCGTGGACGAACTCGGTGATCTCGAAGCTGCAATCCAGCTTGCGGCGGATGTGGCCGGCATCGAGGGCGAGCCAAAAGTCATTGAACCTCGCCGACGATTTTCAATAAGAGAGTTGATCGAATCGCGATTGTCGGTGCTTTTCCCCAAGTTGGACTTTTACTCCGGGGTCAGCCTCAAGTATCTCATGGCATTCTAGTGCGGTTGGATCGACAGGCAGTCCGATTCATCACCACGAAAGGGGAGTCCAATATGACGAAGGCCCAAATCATCGAGCGCGTATCCGAACAGATCACGACGTTGACGAAGCGGCAGGCGGAAGTCGTCGTCAATACGATTTTCGACTGTGTGCGTGATTCGTTGAAGAACGGCGATAAGACGGAGATTCGAGGGTTCGGCAGTTTTCGGCTGCGGGCGCGTCGGATGAAAGAAGGGCGGAATCCCAAGACCGGCGCGACCGTGGCGGTCCCTGCCAAGAAGGTCCCGTTCTTCAAAGCCGGTAAGGAATTGAAGGAACTCCTGAACCAGTCATAACAGGACGCTCATTATGAACGCACCAGACCCTCACGATGCGGTCGGGATAGATGTCCGTTGGACGGACGAGGCCTCCATCCGTCTAGAGCGGGCACCGCTATTTTTGCGCGGGATGGTCCGTCGTCTGGCCGAAAAAAAGGCCCGAGAACTTGGCTACGAGGAGATTACGGAGGAGATTCTCGATCAGTTCAAGAACCAAATGATGGGCCGTATGGGTGGCGAATCCGGCATGGCGGACGCGGCGGAACAAATGGAACAGGGTCATCTCCCCTGGACTGCCGCCGCGAAGGATCGGCTGAATACGGTTCCGGAATTCATGCGCAGCATGACCAGGCAAATTGCCGAAGAGATCGCCAGGGAACGAGGCCATCTCGAGGTGAACGTCGAACTCTTCGAAAAGGTGGAAGCGTTGGGCGATCTCCGTGAGGCCTCGGTTTCTCCGCTGGAGTGGAGCGAGGGGGCGTTGGCCCAACTTCACGAGAAATTGAAACAGTCGCCGCCGATCGCCGTCGAATTCGTCACCGACATGTTGAGGCGGGACACCGAAGACTTGGCGAGAGAGAACGGCGTGACGCGGATCGACGAGTCGATGTTGCTTCAATTGTGGGGCGCACCCCAGGAGAGGGTCGCTTGGACCGATGAGGCATGGAAGCGGCTGCAGACGTCTCCGGATTTCGTGCGTAGCGGAATCCGTAAGGCCGCTGAGCGCAGGGCGCGGAAGCTTGGGCTCAAAGAGATCGATTCGGAACATCTGACGACCTTCAGGAATCAGGCCATGATGAAAGCCGTCAAACGGATTCGCTCTTTCGGGTACAACGAGCTGACATTTGAGGCGTTCGATACGGCGCTAGAGAAGACCAAGCGGCTGCAGGGGAATGAGCAGGCGGAAAAACGCCTCCGAGAAATTCGTGGGCATTTTGCCGATCCGGACGTGAAGAAACCGGAAGGTGGGACACTCGGTGCCGACTTGATGAGCCGCTTTCGCAGGTATCTTAAGGGAGAGGGGACGCTCTAGCAGGATACCGCAAAGATTGTCGGGGTCGTACTCCTGTCGCTGAAATCCTCGATGTAGCCTTATAAGCAGGCTTGCCCCTTCTCGGGGCCTAATCGGGCCTGATTTTTCAGTCTGCAGAGTGACGCTCAGATTCCAGCGGTTGTGAGTGAATTGTTCGGCAACCTCTCAGGGCTGCTCCTCCCACAGGTCTTTCTTTCCACGAGCTCATACGAACACAGCGGGTTCTTCACGCCGCTCTCGCCCTATCTCAGTGGGTAGCCGTCTGTTGCGGCCAAAATTTATGTCGGATTTGTGGGAGAGGCTCGCTATCGAGATTGGGGATATCGTAGAGACAGCGATCGATCGTCGCCACCTCATCTTCGGTCAAGTCCAAAGTGGCCCTCTTCTTCCAAAACTGATCGAGGGTAAAATAATCACCTGACTGCGGCTTCTCAGCCAAGAGCACCTTCATCTTATCGAAGCCTGCCGTGTCCACCCCGGGGACGCGGCCCTTATTGCGGTCGTGACACCAATGCAGCACCTCGGCGATTCCGTACATCGATAACTCAATCTTCATCATCTTGCTCATGGATTCCTCCTTACCAAGAGAAACAGTCTACCTCAAACACTGTGATGTTTTCAAAGCCGTCGCTGAGTGGGCCAGGATTGGGGAAACCGCGTTTTGGCGGGAATCGTTGCGTAGCTGGATTGCGTAGTTGGATTGATTGCCAAGAGAAAGTGGTGGTCTGTATACTGGCCACCACTCGTTTTGGTGGATGGCCTGGTTGAGGGCGCGTGCTCATGCGGACGAATCATCACGCTGCCGGTTCCTCGCTTGAGGAGTGGTGCGTGATCAGAAGCGCTGACGGCCGCAACAGGTGTAGAGCGTGGAACCTTGTGGTCGTGGCGACAAGTCTTTTCCTGCTTATGGCAAGCGGCTGTACCAAGCAAGACCCATACGCTCCACCAGATCTCTTCTACTACTTTGCAAGTTATAAAGTAGGTAAAAACCCGACTACCGTCACCACCACGGACGTCAATCAGGACGGTTTTACCGATCTGGTGACAACCAATATCGGCAGCAATACCCTTTCGATTCTCTTGGGCAACGGTGACGGCACCTTTCGCGATCAAGTCCAACTGAATGTCTGTAAAGAGCCCCGCTCGCTCGCTCTCGGGATGTTCAACCGCGATCCTCATCCCGATGTGGTCTTGGCCTGTTCCGGGGGCGACGAAGTGGCCGTACTCTTCGGCCGGGCCGACGGAAAATTTGAAGAAGGGCCGCGCTATCCCGTGCATCGGACTCCGATTGCCATCGCAAGCGACGATCTGAACGGCGATCAGGCGCCCGACCTCGTGGTCGCGTTGCGAAACGACAAAATCAAAGTCTTTCTGGGAACCGGCACCGGTGAATTCACTCATGGGGCACAGTACGAATATGGCGATACGCCCACGTCGGTGGCATTGGCCGACTTGAATGGCGATGGGAAGATCGATTTGGCCGTGACAAACGGGGGACCGATGTCGAACGCTGTCTCCATCTGGATGGGGAATGGCGACGGCACGTTTCACCCTCCAACCGACTATCGGACGGGGAAGCGTCCCCTCGGGGTGAGTTTCGCCGACTTCGATCGTGACCGGATCCGCGACCTACTCGTGATCAACGGCGTGCAGGATAGCTTCACAACCTTTCTCGGAATAGGTAATGGAACTTTCCAGCCAGGGCGCGATTCCGGTGCCGACGCAGGACCGAATTTCGGGATCGCTCGCGACTTCAACGGCGACCTTCGCACCGACGTGGCCATCGTCAATCTTCAGTCGAGTGATCTCTCCATTCTCTTCGGCCGTGGCGATGGGACCTTCGAATATCCGCCGAGAAACTATCGGACAAAACCAGGCCCCTTCGCTCTTGCGACGTTTCGTGTTACAACGAAGGAGGCTGAAGAGCCTGGACTCGTGACCGCGGACAACGGCAATGGAAGTGTCTCCATCTTTCTCCATCGAGGATTGAAAACGGTGTCCGCTCCCGTTGCACCTCCCCCGTGAGGCGCGTACGACGTCTGTCGAGAGGTGGAGTGAATCAAAAGGTAGTCTTATTGACAGCCTGTCGACCCTCGGCTACAGTGGCCGATGGGCGCTACTTCCAGGCTGCTTGGCGCTCCGTTTCGAGGACATCTGTGAGATCCTTTAGATGGTGGTTTGCTATCGGCGCACTACTCACCC
>JBKJZK010000473.1:0-4811 GCA_046715215.1 Nitrospiraceae bacterium | reverse complement strand
ATCCGGACAGCCCCAAACGGCACTTCAACATCAATGATCTCATGGCGGCGATAGTGATGAGTATTCCACTGAAATAGATATCCACAGTGGGGGGCGTATCTATTGGGCCGTTGCCCGAACATTCTTGCGGTCCGATCCAGCTGACGCAAGATTGTTCAGCATCCTCCTATTCAGGGAGTGCACCGGGAGAGCCAAGAACCAAGGATCCAAGAGCCAAGAGCCAAGGGCTACGGAGTCTTCGCGCACCGGAACCCGGGGAAGTATAAGCTCCTGAACGACGGCGGATCCCAGTACCGATCCGCGGAGCGCAGGTTCCGCGGATTGCTGTTCCACGAGCCGCCACGGATCACTTTGAACCCGCCCATTGACGGCCCTGTCGGGTTCTGTTGTGGGCTGTTCTTGTAATAGTCATTGTCATACCAGTCGCTGACCCATTCCCAGACATTCCCGGCCATGTCATAGATGCCATAGGGACTCTTGCCAGCTTCCAACGTCCCCACCGGTGTCAATGTTCCATAGTCGTGCGACCCCGTTTTCCCATAGTTCGCGTGGAGCGGCGTCGGAGGATCGTTGCCCCACGGATAGAGGCGACCATCCGTGCCCCGCGCCGCCTTTTCCCACTCCGCCTCTGTCGGCAGGCGCTTGCCGGCCCATTTGCAATACGCGGCCGCATCCGCCCAATCCACATTGGCGATCGGGCGCTTCTGGTGTGCCGGTTGGTTCATCGTATTCCAGTCCAAAGGCGAATTGACCCCGGTCGCCTGCAGAAAGGCCGCATACTGCCCCACCGTTACTTCGTACACATCCATGGAAAAGGCCTCCACATGGACCTTGTGCGCCGGTCGTTCGTCTGGATCCCCATCCTGACTGCCCATCGTAAACTCTCCCGCCGGTATCGACACCATCGCCCCCGCTGGGGGACGGGCCGGCGCAGGCTTCTCCTGACTTTGCTTCTGCCCTGTGACCGATTCCTTGCCTCCCTTATCAACGGGTGCTGCGGCCATCGCCGGTTGAGCGGCGAGCCCAAGTAACGCGACCAGCACAAACATCGTCCTCATGAACGGCCTCCGCTTTCTACTGAAGAAACCATGACACCCTCCCTCTCATAATCCAATGGGCGGGAACTATAAAGCTTCGTACCTCAGAAAAACAACCGGACAAGTTCCAGAGCCATCTGGCCTGACCGGCATTATTCATGAGCATTTCTGCGGGAGTCACCGACGCTTAGGTAAGGGACACGGAGCCAGAGGCAATGGCTTCCACGCGACCTCCCGACAAAGCGTTATGAATAATACAATGTGGGCTAAGTATTACGGAGTCTTCGCGCATCGGAACCCGTTGAGTCCCTGGTCCGTCGGCGAAATGAGGCTCCGATTCGCAGAGCGCATGGCCCGCGGATTGCTGTTCCAAGCACCGCCACGGATCACTTTGGTCCCGCCCGTTGACGGTCCTGTTGGGTTCTGCGCCGGGCTGCCCTTGTAATAGTTATAGTCGTACCAATCACTGACCCATTCCCAGACATTCCCGGCCATGTCATAGATCCCATAGGGACTCTTGCCAGCTTCGAACGTCCCTATGGGCGCCAACACTCCGTGGTTGTTCCACTCTGTTTTCCCAAAGTTCGCGTGGAGCGGGGTCGGAGGATCGTTGCCCCACGGATAGAGACGGCCATCCGTCCCCCGCGCCGCCTTTTCCCACTCCGCCTCTGTCGGCAGACGCTTGCCGGCCCATTTGCAGAAGGCGGACGCATCCGTCGAATCCACATTAGCAATGGGGCGCTTCTGATTCGCCGATTGGTTCATCGTCCTCCAATCCGAAGGCTGATCGATCCCTTTCGCCTGCAGAAATGCCGCATACTGCCCCACCGTCACTTCATACACATCCATGGAAAAGGAATCCACATAGACCTTGTGTTCCGGTTGTTCGTCTGAATCTCCCGTCGCACTTCCCATCATGAACTCTCCCGCCGGCACCACCACCATTGCCCCCTCTGGCGGTTTGGCCGCCGCAGGCGTCTCCTGACTCGGCTTCTGCCCCGTAGCCAATTCTTTGGCCCCCTTCTCAACGGGTGGAGCTGCCATCGCCGGGTGAGCAGCAAGTCCCAGCAACGCGACCAGTACAAGCATCATCCTCATGAACCGCCTCCGCATTCTGTTGAAGGAACCATGACAGACTATCCACACGTCGCCTAATGGGCGGAAACTATAAAGCTTCCCACCTCAGGAAGGCAATCGCGCAGAAGCCACGAGGCGTGATTTCTCCCAGCCTGGGGTTTCCAAAAGGCATGAGTCCCCTTCCTGGGGATTCAACGAGGAGCAGGCTTCAGAGCCAAGGTTGCGAGGGAGGCATACGTGAAACGGCATGTTGCCTGACCGAGCGGAGAGCCCGCTCGCGTCCAGGTGCGTCGCCATCGCGCTTGCGAGGTCGAGCGCCCTTTGTATGATCCTGGCGCGAAGAAAGAATACCGCAATGAGTTCTGATTTTCATATCGGTGGTTGCAGTAGGAGTCTTCGCGAATAATGCGGGCTAGAAATAATGCGGGCTAGATTTGAAATGCCACGAGCTTTCAGCGAGTGATCAAAATGGACGCCATATTGTTCTCCAGGTCGTTCACCATCACCCACTCGCTGGCACCGGCCTTGCGCACACTCGCCTCCCAGCGGGCCAGGCGTTCGAGATATCGCCGCGGATCCGCGTTGTCCGTGCCCAGCTTGGTGACATTCAATGCAACGATGCGGATACCATCAAGCTTGATCGGGAAATCGCGTATCGTTCCTTTGCCCAATTCTTCCTGCATATCCGAGAACACCACGATAGTCTTGATGCCGGCCTTGGTCTCGTTTAGGTATTCCGCGCCCTGGATCAGGCCGCCAGTGATATCGGTATACGCACTGCCCTTGACTCCCTTAGCGAACGCCTCGATGCTGGTTTTGAACGCGCGCTTTTGCGAAGTGGCCTGCGAAGGGCGCTTGTCAAACGTGACCTTAGCAACAATATCCTTCTCAGTGAAGCTGCGCGTCTCCACCTTGGCCACCGCCAGCGAATCTCCCGGGTTCAGCGTCGCCAGCAGATAATTGATAATCTTGGATGCCTTATTCATCTCCTGGTCATAGGTGCCGGAAGTATCCACCAGCATATACACGCCATGGCTGTGTATGCGGCTGTCGCCACAAGCGCTGACGAATACCATGCCGACCGATAGGATCAAGAGGGTCAGATATTTACTCATGACGCCCTCACGGACTTGGCAAGTTCCTTACCTCCGGTTGAGTCTGCCGTCGAATCCGCGCGCATCCCTATCACCCAGCGTTCTATCATCAGCGGAAGGACAATCGTGATATCATAAGCCAATTCGAGTACTTGGGGGAGCCGCTTGAACAGCAGCGCGGTGAACCTGAGCGCAAAACCGATGCCGCGCATGGTCTGCACTAGAAACACGCCGAGGACGGTGCGCATCGAATACGCCATGCTTTCGAGCGGGATTGCCACAAAAGCCAATGCGAGCGGAAGCACGAAGCCCATGATCATTTGTCCGATCATCGGTATGCTTGTCAGCAGGCCATCCGACACAGGAGGAGCGGCAGAGGCAAGATCGCGCATCAGCGAAGCTTTGTCGGCGATCAGCATATCGCGCAACAGTGCGAGGGACGACTCGATAGCGGCCAAGATAATCAAAAAAGTCAGCGACGCCATCATCAAACGGCGACGCATACGATCATCCATACTGGCGACCCTGGGGAATAATTGCGTGATGCGCAACGATTCGAGCAGGAACAGGTCCATCGACGCTTCCATCAGAATAATCACCAGAGCCGCAACATCCGACGTCTTCATGTTGTTAGTGATGTAATCGCTGGCACCCACCATCTCCGACATGGGGAGCGCGATCAGTTTGTAGTTGATAAACGCACCGCCCATCGCGATCACCATGACCAGCGAGGAAATCGCCAACTGTACGAAGGCGGACACCGTCAGAGCATGTTCGGTCTTGTTGTCCTTGGCCCGGATGTCTTCGAGTTTTCCCATATGCCCATCGATCTGCTTCGCTTTGGTCTGGAGCGTGAACATCTTCTTGTCCATTTCGCCGATCAATTTCTCCACAGAGCGCCATGCTGGCTGCATCGCTTTCAATATCTTGTGCCGCTCCTCATAGGAGCGCCGGAACTCCGCTACAGTCTTGTCATGTATCTTCTGGATAGATTTGTTGATGTCTTCCAGAAGCTTGCGTGGAACATCGCCTCCCGATTTGATCTGTGCGACTGATTTAAGCGCGCCAACCCACTCTGGAGAGGGCGGCGGGACCTCTCCACATTTGTGGTAGTCATCTTCGATGCGCGTCGCTTCTTCCATCATTTTTCGCTGCAAGGCAGGAAACTCCTGCATATCCTTGCGAATCATGTTGCCCACTCGCTCGAATTCCCGGTCGATCACAGTAGCTGCGCTTTCCTGCCCTTGCGCAGCAGCACAGACTGATTGCGCAAACGGAGGTTATCCGCACAGAGGAACAGCCAGCGGGCGATGAACCGCGTGGACTGGGACAGCAGCTCACATACCGAGTGGATGACCCCATGCATCGGCTTGCGCGCTGCATACAGAAACAGCATTGCCAGTACGGCCAACGTCAAAACGGAAAAGGCCACATTATTGGGCCAAAACAACCATGAATTCCAGGTCGTCATTACCGGTTCCTCCCTTTACTCATACGGCTGCTTTTCTCATACCGTGATAGAGCAGCAAGACGTATACAAAGCAGTGCGTGATCTGCGGCCAATTGCGCCGCGATCGGTCCAAAAAGCTCCTTACTGTATGTC
>JBKJZK010000472.1:0-5653 GCA_046715215.1 Nitrospiraceae bacterium | reverse complement strand
CAAGCTCTTCCGCTCGTCATCTTCAAGCGCCAGTAAGAGGTGGGCCTCTTCGGCATGCATCAGGCGAAGGCTCAGGAACGGTTCCTCACGGCGTTTTTCTTTATTGTCCCACATCGCATCGATCACCAGAACTTTGTCCAGCTGGCCGACCGACACCACGTCGTAGCGAAAATACGAATCCCCGATGACCATGTCGAACAGCACGTTGCCGGCAGTGAGCAACACTAGATTAAAGCGCCCCTGATCTTCGTAGCCCTCCGGCAAAAACTTGTTGATGTGGCAGATCGCGACTTTGCGATCCCCTAAGGCTGCGCGGATCTTCTCCTTCAACGCGGGGTAATCGATCTGCATGGCTTTTTCATCAAGCCCCGTCGCCGCAGCAGCGGCATTTTGAGCCTTTTCAAAAACCTCATCCGCCGACATCAACACTGCCATGTGTGCATTCCTTTCATCCGAACCCTGTTAACTCGCGGTATGCCAGAGCCTTCACAGCTCTGGCTACGCCGACCAGTCCAAGCCCGGCCCACGCAAACTCCAAGAAAATGAATCCGACCCGCTGACCCGGAATCGCGACGACCCCTAACAATAACGCCCCGACGATGTTCAACGCGAGGTATCCCGCGTTCAGTTCACGCCAGACCCCGCCCTGAATCATGCCATAGGCCGACAACACCATCAGGGCTCCCAGCACAGAAATCAGCTGCAACAGCATCACGCACCTCGCTTAGCAGGATGCTGCTCCATCACCTCTCGCAAGATCACAGTGGGTGTTGAGCACAAACTGAATTTTCCCGTAACCTGTAGATCTTACACGCACGTGTACATCGAATTGTGTACCGTAACTGGCCACCCGTCCCGATTTCAAGAGGACTTTCGCAGAAGACCCAGTTTACTTGGCGGGCAGATGGTGGGAAAACCTCGTGGCACCGGCTTCGTCGAGGACCGTGACGTCGAAGGAGGACTTGGTGACTCGAATAAGACCAAAATTGAAGTACCCACCTTCATTGATCAATGTGGTCGGGCGCAATCCCGCACTAGCCGTGGTCTGTGGACCAGGCGCAGCGGACAACGGACCAACGACAAACTCATGGAAGTCAGGAATCCCGTCACCGTTCGGATCGTACGTGTTCGCTTGTACATAGTGAACGTCGCCGGCCAGGAACACCACGTTCTTCATCCTCCGACCGAGAATACAGTCCACAATCACCTGCCGCTCCCGTTCAAACCCTGGACTGCCAGGCCCTCCGGCCCAGCCATCGTTCCCAGGGACGGCTGCGCCTCTTCCCTTCGAAATGGACAGGGGCACCGTGGTCACAATCACTTTCCAGGTTGCGGTTGACTCGGTGAGCCCGCTCAGCAACCATTGAAGCTGTCGCTCTCCCAACATCGTCTTCGCCGGACCGTCCTGATCAGCATTGCGGCTCCGATACTGCCGCGTATCGAGAATGAACACGTCGAGATCTGCCCCGGCACGCACCGTTCGATAGAGCCGCTGGGGATCGTCAGGCGCCACGCGGATCGGCCAATACTCGCGCAAAGCCTGCCGCCCGACCGGCATCTGGCTGTCAAAAGGCCCTGCAAAGTTATTCCGCACTTCATGATCATCCCAGATAACATAGACCGGAACGCTGTCGAGAAACCGCCGCAGTGCCCCCGCACTCCGTTGATCGCGATGACGAGCACGATACTCGGCCAGGGTCGTCGCCAGAAAGTCCGCACCCGGTTCGTTCGGAGGCGACGGGCACAAGCCGTCGCCGTACATCGTATCGCCGAGAAACAGAAAGAAATCGAGCTGCTGGGCGCGCATCACATCGAAGATAGGGTAGCCGGCAGCGCCACGCCGACAGCGCCCCTGGCCACCTAGATCGCCGCTCCAGGCAAAGGTCACCGGCGCCGAATTCGCGGCATCCGGCAAGGTCGTGAACTCCCCGCGCGCTGCCAGGGTCAGTGCCTCTCCTTGCGCTTGGCCGACCAATACGTGATAGCGATAGTGCGTCGCAGAGGCGAGGCCATCCAGGGGAATCGTCAAGGTATAGTCGCGGTCGGCGCTGGTGACGAATACCGCCGTTCGAGCAGCCGGCGATCGGATCGTCGCCATCTTCGACATGCGTTCCCAAACCGCAACCGAAGCCCATTCAATTTGCACCGCCCGAGACCCCTCTGTCCTGAGCCACAACAACGCCGATTGGCTCGTGACGTCTCCGACGGCAATGCCTTGAGGTAGCGGATTCGCGCCTGTCGCAGCAATAGGCGCCACGCTCTCGGCAAAGGGACTCCCAGGGGGAAGCCCATCTCGTGATGCTGCCGTACAGCTCGACAAGGAAACGAGGGTGGCCAAGAAGAATAAGAAGAGAGTAGGAAGTTGTCCCATCATGGCGATGGACTTACCGGAACGGGAGCGACGCGTCAAGCTTAGCCCGGTTGATAATCAGCCCGTCCGTCCCGCATACTCTCGTACGGAAGCGGAGCATAAGATGCACGACCTGATCTGCCTCATCAAAGGCTGCCAAGCGAGAGTGTATGCCCCTGCCGGCACGCACAGCATCTGCCGGGAGCACTTCCTCAACTATCTCACCTGGCGTCGCCGCAAAGGCCCGCAAATGTTTATGAAGTATGCCGGGATGACAATGGAAGCACGAGACCCCCTCGTCGCCGAATGGGCCAACACCATCCGCGTCGAAGAAATCACCACCACCTCAGCACCAAAAACCTAGCATTCCAAGCCGCCACACAAAAAAACGTGCCTGCCCGCTGAAACGAATGGTTCGGCCTCATTCTCTTGGCTGGACTATGCCGCATGGAGAAGGAATTCAACTTTTACAGCCTCGTAGGGGAACTCAACTCAATGTTGCCGGCCTTGGTGCGGTTTAGCAGGCCCGCAGACAAAAGAGCCGTCACGTCGCTGTGAACGGCCTTCACGTCGCGTTGAACGCGACGTGCCGCTTCGCGTATTGAGACCGGCCCGGCGCCACAAAGGGCCTTCAGAATCTCCCATCGTTTGGCCGACAGGACCTTCCAAAGGAGTTCTGGCGTCGCGAAGCCAATGCGCGCCGACCGCTGGGCTTTTCCGGACCTCCAGGTTTGCGCAAACTCATTCATACCTTCGCCAGGTGAGCGTACTTCAAGCGTGACTGTTTTCATTATTCCACCTCGTAATGTCGCGTTGAAAATCGGCGATCAGCTTTTCAGGCGTGGAGAAGGCGTAGTGGCCTTCCTTGCCGCCGAAGTGCCGATGATCGCCTTTGCCTGTCTCATTGTCGAACCTCAAAACGCACTCGCCGTCTACGACATCGGCGAGGCCGGTACTTGAACGCGTGGTTTGACCCGGCAAGGGGTTCCGGTACTCGCCAGAGCTACGCACTATTTGATGGTCGGCTCGGTAATAGGTGTGCTTCCAGTCAGGAAGTTGGTCGAGCCAATATCGTTCACGAATCGCATGAGATTTTATTATCTCCGCTTCGATCTGTTGTTGGGTCCAGTGCTCAATGAAACCGCGTGCGCGGATGTCGTTCTCTTGAAGGACTCCTAGTTGTTGTCGCACGCTGCGTAACGGCTCAGAAAACTGATGGTTCTTGGATAAGTGAGGAGCCTGAAACAGCCTATCGTGTAAGGGCAAGAAGTAACTTCAAGCCCAAGCGTAGTTCCTCTTCGCTTGACTCCTGGATCAACTTTCGTAGTCTCACGCGAACTTCTTTCACTGTCCCCTGATGACCGAAGTCGAACAGCTCAGACAGTTCAAGGTTCAATGCCTCTGCCAATCTCGCCATGGTTTCGAGCGACGGGCTCTGGTGTCCACCTTCCAAGCGACTTAGATATTGAGGACTCAAGTCTATCTTTTCTGCCAGGGCCTCTTGCGTCAGTCCCCGTGTCTTTCTGATCTCCTTAAGCCGTGACCCCAATTGGGGCAGTAAGTCCTTCATGCCTTTTCTCCATTGAGCAGTGAACAACTTCACCTGTCCGCGGAGAAAAGGTAATGCTTCGATAGGTTAGTTATATGGACATATTAAACTTATTAGATATACTCCTATACTGAGCAGACAGAATATCAGCCGCTGAATAAATCTTTTATCGCAAGTTACAGGTGTTCTCACCCTATCAAGAAGGAGAATGCGAAGCATGAGATCAGAATACTTCACAGGAATCACCAAAACAGTCCTTCTGTATGGTTTTCGGTGGATGGGAATGGCCATCATGTTCCTGTTACCCATGAATGGGTATGTCATGGCCAGTGAGGACAACAAAGAGTCACACGTGAAGCCACTTTACGTCGGCGTATTTGGGGGATTGTCTTTTCCCCAAGATACACATTTAAGGTCCGGTAACTCGATTCCTGAGGTCGATATGAAAGGAGGCTTTTCTGGAGGGCTGAAGGCTGGGTGGGTGTTACCCCCATTGAGCTATGACAATTGGTTCAATTGGGAATTCGAGTACTGGTACCAGAATAATAGAGTGAAACAGCAGACAATCCCCGGTATTGGCACCCTATCAGGGGCAAACGGCCACTTGCATATTTTCTCATCCAACTTCATTCTTCGCCGCCCTACTGGCAAGATTCAGCCCTATATAGGTCTTGGTCCGTCTCTTGTGTATGCAGACATCAATGGTTCAGAATCAACACCCTCAGCTTTTGGCCCTGGAAATGAGAGTGCGACATCACTCGGCCTCAACTTTCTTGTCGGAACAAGAGTCATGCTCACAGACTCACTTGGGATGTTCGTAGAGTACAAACGCAACACGGCGTTTAATGCGGCCTTCGATAACGCTGGAAGTTATAGATTCACAACGAATGCCGTTGCCCTCGGGCTAACTTGGGATTTTGAATCTGTATCTCTGCCATAAGAGATAGTCTTTAGGACTAGAGTTTCATAGGAGCGGCGTAGTGGGGGGTTGCTTGATCCCTTGAGGTTTTCGGCAATCCCCAGTCCTACACACCTATTCTGGCCTGCCTTCATAAGTTCCCCCAATCGCGCCGCTTAGGGAAGAGATGGGGTCATTGACCCCATCTTTCCCATTGCTGCTCTCACAAGGCATGGGCTGAATGGTTCCCCCACAGCGCCCGTCGAGCAGTCCTCTCTTTTCCCCCACCCCTTAAACATGGGATGAGACGGTCTTCTCTCAACTGCGCGCGTCGAGCGACCACCGTTTCACCGTGGGGGCTCCGCGAGCAAAGAGAGTGGACCGTCTCATCCCATAACAGCCGACCCATGATGCCAAATCACCAACACTCATCCCCGATGCGCTCGAAGAGATTCGCAATTCGCCGCTTCTTCTAAATATAGGGTTTTTGCACTAACTGTAAACACTCGACTTCCAATAGCCGGGCCGGCGGCTTTGGTGGGCGACAGCCTCAATGCGTAGCACATCGGTTGTGACACTGTAGTACAGGGTGAAGGGAAAGCGAGTCAGAATGAACTTTCGAAGATTGGGATCGACGAGAGGTCCAATCTCCGGTTGATCAAGCAACAGGTTTGTTGCGTAGCGAATCTCGGATTCAAAACGCTCACCCAAACCTGGGACCTGTTTATCGTAGTACACGGCGGATTCGATGAGTTCCAACTCCGCTTCGGGGTGGAACTCCAGTCTCATTTCTTGAGGCGGGCGCGAAGGTTCTGAATAACACGTTGGGCAGGAACTGGCTCCACTTTTCCTTCAA
>JBKJZK010000471.1:0-1878 GCA_046715215.1 Nitrospiraceae bacterium | reverse complement strand
GTAACTCCGGTGTCCGCTCATTTTGAGCATCGCCGGCCGGACAAGCTGCTCGAACGTCACCATGGAGGACACGGGATTCCCCGGCAAGCCGAAGGCCAGCTTACCCTGAATCTTGCCGAAGGCGAGCGGCTGTCCCGGTCTGATCGCCAGCTTCCAGAAGTTCATTTCTGCGCCCAGTTCGTGGAAGACCGCTTTCGTGAAATCGTAATCGCCCATCGACACGCCGCCGGACAGCACCAGAATATCCGCCGTCAGTCCATGTGAAATCTTTTCCTTCAATGCAGCAGGAGTATCCCTCGCAATCCCCAGCAACAAGGGAATGCCGCCTGCCTCCTGCACCGCTGCCGCAATCCCATAGCTGTTGGAATTGATGATTTTTTCATCGCTGAACCGCTCGTCCAAATCTGCCAGTTCATCGCCGGTTGAAAGGATCGCCACCCGTGGCCGTTGATAGGCAAAGATGAACGACTTGGCGAGGATCGCCAGCATCCCCGCTTCACCCGGACGAATCTGGGTCCCCTTGCTGATAATGCACTCGCCATTTTTGACGTCTTCGCCTTGAGGCCGAATGTTGGCGCCTTGCTGTTCCGGCTTGAAAACGCGAACGGAATCTGCGGTATGCTCAGTATCTTCGACTTTCAAGACCGTGTCTGCCCCCTTCGGGAGCGGGGCCCCGGTCATGATGCGAATCGCCTGCCCCGCGCCGATGGACTTTGACGGCATCTTGCCTGCAGCCACATCTTCGATCACCGTGAGCGTCACCGGTTTCTGAATCGCATATTCCTGCTTGATATCGTCCCACCGCACGGCAAATCCATCCATCGCACTGTTGTCCCAGGGTGGATTATCCCGTTCCGCCACAATGTCCTCGCCGAGGACACGGCCAAGGGCGTCGAGGATCGAAATCTTCTCCAAGCCCAGAACCGGCGTGGACTCCAGCACGATCCGCTGCGCTTCTTGTAGTTGCGTGAGCCCCTCTGTCGCGTCTATGGCCTTCACAGTCTCTCCTTCATCAATGTGCCTGCCGGGATGCGATCTTCACGAGGGACCCGCTCTTTTTGCAAAACGCTTCGACCTTATTCGCAATCTCGTGATAACACTCAGCCGTGGCCGTGTCGGAATTGAACATCGCAAAGGGCTCACCGGCATCGGACTGGATCACGACATCGGGATCGAGCGGAATGCGCCCGAGGAAGGGCACGCCCATATCAATCGCGGAGGCTTCCCCGCCCCCCTTACGGAACACTTAGATGTGGTTGTGACAATGGGGGCACTCCAACCCGCTCATGTTTTCGATAATCCCAATGATCGGGACTTCGCTGTCTTTGCAGAACGTGACCGACTTGCGGGAATCCAGCAAGGCCACTTCCTGTGGCGTCGTGACGATCACCGCGCCGCTGACATTGCCGAGCAGATCGATGGTCGTGACCGATTCGTTGCCGGTTCCGGGAGGTAAGTCGACAAATAAGAAATTGAGATCCTGCCACTCGACACCGCCCAAGAGTTGGTTGATGAACTCATACTTGTATGCATCGCGCCAGATGATCGGATCGTCCGAATTCTGCAACAAGAAGGACATCGAGGCAATCTTGAGGTTATACGCCTGAAACGGGATAATCCCGCCTGAGCTGCTGATCTTGAGCTTCTGCCCTTCGGCCCCCACCATCTTTGGAATGTTCGGGCCATGGATATCCATGTCGCAAATGCCGACATGCCACCCTTTGAGCGCGAGACTCACGGCCAGGTTCGTCGTACAGGTACTCTTTCCGACTCCACCCTTGTTGCTCATGATGAGCACTTTGTATTCGATCCGCTCCATCCGTTTGGCCACCAACCAGCGACTGTGCCCCTCCTTGTCCTTCTGACAGGTTTCGTTCT
>JBKJZK010000470.1:0-5207 GCA_046715215.1 Nitrospiraceae bacterium | reverse complement strand
GGAAAGATCCAAGAGAAACAGCAAGAACATCTCCAACGCGCGCCCTAACCAAAACGTCCCTCCACCATCGCTGTGTCATAAAGCCCAAGTGGGCTAGTCCGCATACGTTGGGACAGGGATCTTCTTGGACGTAGGGGGCTGAGGAGCGAGTCGGTGCTGGGAAAATTCTCGTGAATAGGGATTCATGATGGGGTCATGGGTGTGTCGCTGCCGTTGCTTCACAAGGTCGACACTTTGAGTGCTGATTTCCACGCGATCGACAAGGGCCTTGATCGTGAGTGGGTCCGGCAGGCCTTGCAACGAGAATAGCTGGTAGGCCAGGGTCCAGTCCAGCTTGTCCCTAGTTGCCTCTTTCACAATAAAACGAGCTTGTGGTGACGCGGCTCCCTTAAACAATAACAGCCAAATATTCGATCGGAATGAGGGGGATGCGGGATCCTCTGAAGGGTGAAACTCCGGGACGAGTGCAGGGATCTGGGCGAGGGGAACGGCGGGGGAGAATTCGATATCGACGAGCCGAACGAATAACGTTCGATTCTCGCTTTCATCGTTGGGATCGACGGTGTAACTGAACGAGTATCGGACATCGATGCCATCACGTGTAAAGGTATAGACATCCTCGCCATTTTCCGGCGAAACGAGCTTCCGGAAATACTTCTCCCAATCGGTGATGGCGTAGTAGGTAAAGACGCGGAGCGCGGACTTCCGATCGCGCACCGCCTGCGGCATCCCAAGCTTTTGATGTAATTCCGTTTGTGTAAGCCCGAGGTACCCATCCTCAAAATAGGGTGCTGCGAGGGCAACAGAAGGCTGGAGCCAGATGTCGATGGTTGATAAGAGAAGCAGCAGAGATGAGACGATGGTATGGATGGAAAGAGGCAGGAGCACGGTTTCTCTCCAGCTGGGACCGGCATCGTATCGGCGGCGTCCCCTCCTGTCAAGGCGCGATGATCGGGATTGCTTGCTGGCGTAAGAACCTGTCGGTTATGATGGCCGGACTTCCTTCACCATCACAGCGGATTCGATCGCGGAGACGGGTCGTATGAGTGCATCGTTAGACGCCTTACTGCAACAACGTATTCTGGTCCTCGACGGGGCCATGGGAACCATGATCCAGCAGCGGAAGCTGGACGAGGCCGCGTTTCGTGGCGAGCGGTTCAAAGATTGGAAGAAAGATCAAAA
This sequence comes from Nitrospiraceae bacterium, assembly GCA_046715215.1. Classification (GTDB taxonomy): domain Bacteria; phylum Nitrospirota; class Nitrospiria; order Nitrospirales; family Nitrospiraceae; genus Palsa-1315. The sequence goes on along the minus strand of JBKJZK010000470.1, from coordinate 4,025 downwards.
AGGGCACAACGATCTGTTGAATCTCACACAGCCCGCCATGATCGAGGAGATCCATCGCCAGTACTTCGAGGCCGGGGCCGACATCGTGGAGACTAATACGTTCAACTCGCAAGCCATTTCCCTGGCCGACTACGGCATGGAATCGCTGGCCTACGAGATCGCGAGAGCCGGAGCGGAGTGTGCCAGGCGTGCTGCGGAGGAGGTGAAGATTACAGCGCCTAGCCGGTCGTGCTTTGTGGCCGGTGCGATTGGGCCTACGACGAAGACGTCGTCTATTTCGACCGATGTTAACAACTCGGCGGCGCGCGGCACCACCTATGACGAACTGGTGCGGGTCTATTACGAGCAGGTCCGTGGCCTGGTCGATGGCGGAGTCGATCTCTTGTTGGTCGAGACCATCTTCGATACGCTCAATGCAAAAGCCGCGTTCTTTGCCATCGATAAGTTTTTCGATGATCGCCACATCAGGCTCCCCCTCATGGCCTCGGTGACGTTTATTCAAGCCGGCAGCAATCGCGGGGTGACGGGTCAAACAATTGAGGCCTTCTGGAATTCCATGTCCCATGTGCCTTTGCTCAGCGTCGGTATCAACTGCGCGTTGGGTCCCAAAGAAATGCGCCCGTTGATCGAAGAGCTCTCGCGCCTGGCCCCGATCTCTGTGAGCTGTCATCCGAATGCCGGACTGCCTAATCCGTTGCTGCCGACGGGATTTCCGGAGACACCAGAGAGCCTGGCGCCCCAATTGAAAGAATGGGCACAGAACGGCTGGCTGAATATCGTCGGTGGCTGTTGCGGGACAACACCCGGACACATCAAGTTGATTGCCGAAGCCGTGGGAGGTCTTCCTCCGCGCGTCCCGCCGTCCGTCGAGCCTCATACCAGGCTGAGCGGGTTGGAAGCGGTCACGATTCGGCCGGAATCGAACTTTGTGAATATCGGTGAGCGGACCAACGTCACGGGCTCACCGGCTTTCTCCAAACTGATTCTGGGAGGCGATTATGAAGCCGCACTCTCGGTGGCGCGACAACAGGTCGAGGGGGGTGCCCAGATCATCGACATCAATATGGACGAAGGCATGCTCGACTCTCAATCTGCCATGGAGAAGTTCCTGCGATTGGTGGCGTCGGAGCCGGATATCTGTCGCGTACCCATCATGGTGGATAGTTCCAAGTGGGAAATTCTAGAGACGGGTCTGAAGGACATCCAGGGTAAGCCCGTCGTCAATAGCATCAGCCTCAAAGAAGGCGAGGCCAAGTTCCTCCAGCAGGCCAAATTAGTTCATCGCTATGGGGCTGCCGTGGTGGTGATGGCCTTCGATGAGCGCGGCCAGGCCGATACGTATGAGCGCAAGATCGAGGTCTGTGAGCGGGCCTATCGCCTCCTCACAGAGCAGATCGGCTTTCCGGGCCAGGACATCATCTTCGATCCGAACATCCTCACGGTGGCGACCGGCATCGAGGAACACAACAACTACGCGGTGAACTTCCTAGAAGCCACGCGCTGGATCAAGCAGCATCTTCCGCTGGCGAAAGTCAGCGGCGGCGTCAGCAACATTTCCTTCTCGTTTCGCGGTAACAACCGCGTGCGCGAGGCGATGCACGCGGCCTTCCTCTATCATGCCATCAAGGCCGGTCTGGACATGGGCATTGTGAACGCCGGACAGTTGGCCGTGTACGAGGAGATTCCCAAGGACCTTCTATCGTTGGTCGAAGATGTGCTGCTGAACCGACGGCCGGATGCGACAGAACGATTGGTGACGTTTGCCGACACCGTCAAGCAGCAGGGCAAAGTGGCGGTGAAAGATGATGAGTGGCGGGCCGGCACGGTCGAGGAGCGCCTATCTCATGCACTGGTGAAAGGCGTGACCGACTATATCGAGCAGGACATAGAAGAGGCTCGACAGAAGTTTGCCAAGCCGCTGCATGTAATCGAGGGACCGCTGATGGCGGGGATGAACATCGTGGGGGACCTGTTCGGGTCCGGCAAGATGTTTTTGCCTCAAGTGGTCAAGAGTGCCAGGGTCATGAAGAAAGCCGTGGCGTACTTGATGCCATTCATGGATGCTGAGAAGCAGCAATCAGGTGCGTCGAGCTCGAATGGGAAGATCCTGCTCGCCACGGTCAAGGGCGATGTGCACGACATCGGGAAGAACATCGTCGGGGTGGTCCTGGGATGTAATAACTACGAGGTGATCGATCTTGGTGTGATGGTGCCCTGCGAAAAGATCTTGGCGGCGGCACGCGAGCTTGGGGTACAGGTCATCGGGTTGAGCGGACTCATTACCCCCTCGCTCGATGAAATGGCACACGTGGCACGCGAGCTGACGCGCGAGGGTTTTGACCTGCCGTTACTGATCGGCGGGGCTACCACGAGCAAAGCCCATACGGCCGTCAAGATCGCCCCGGCCTACAACCACTCCGTGGTGCATGTGCTGGACGCCTCCAGAGCGGTGGGTGTCGTCGGTAGTCTGGTGAATGCCGACTTGCGGGCTGACTTCGCCAAGAAGGTTCGCGCCGACTACGATCAGATACGCCAGACCCATCAGGACCGGGGAGCCAAATCCATTTGGACGTTGGAGCGGGCGCGAACCAATCGATTCCAATCCAATTGGGCTGAGGTCAACATACCTATCCCGGCTTTCACGGGAGTGAAGGTGGTGTCGCAGCAGCCGTTGGATCAGCTGATTCCCTATATCGATTGGTCGCCGTTCTTTCACACGTGGGAATTGCGCGGACGCTACCCGACCATTCTGGAAGATCCTGTCGTGGGCCCGAAGGCCAAGGAGTTGTACGACGATGCGCTGGCCTTGCTCCGTAGGATTGTGGATCAACGGTTATTCACCGCCAATGGGGCGCATGGGTTTTTCCCTGCCAACAGCCTGGGCGACGATATTGAGATCTACCGCGATGACCGTCGCACGGCGGTCTTGACGACGTTCCACACCTTGCGCCAGCAATCGGAGAAGCCGCAAGGGCAGTGCAGTTTTGCGCTGGCGGATTATGTCGCACCGAAAGAGTCCGGCCGCGCGGATTATCTCGGAGCCTTTGCCGTGACGACGGGAGTAGGGGTGGATGTCTTATGTCGAGAGTTCGAGCGGGACCACGACGACTACAATTCCATCATGGCGAAAGCCTTGGCCGATCGTTTAGCCGAAGCCTTTGCCGAGTATCTCCATAAGCAGGCGCGCGAAGCCTGGGGCTATGGCAAGAGCGAGGCTTTCTCTACCGAAGACTTGATCCGTGAAAAGTATCGCGGCATCCGTCCCGCGCCTGGGTATCCGGCCTGTCCGGACCATACCGAGAAACGACTGCTGTTCGATCTCTTGTCTGCAGAACAGCACACAGGAATCACCCTGACTGAAAGCTTCGCGATGTGGCCTGCTGCCTCGGTCAGCGGTCTCTATTTCGCTCATCCTGAGGCCAAGTATTTTGCCGTGGGAAAAATTGGGCGGGACCAGGTGCTCGACTACCAGGCGCGAAAAGGAATGCCTCTTTCAGCGCTGGAGCGTTGGTTGGGGCCGAACCTGAACTATGAATCCACTGGAGGATAAGAGGCCAACGCACAGGATGAGCGAGCGTCTCGACAGCGAAGCCCGCTAGGAGACTTCTGCCAATACGGTGTGTCGGGCGGGCCTCCCAATCGCCGAGGTCAGCGCCGACTTTATCCACCGATATCGTTCTTCTGCCCAGCGATTCACGTCCTCTGAATTAGTAAAGACCAGCTCCCAGGCCTTGGCGGCGTCCAGCATCAGCAACTGGTGCGGGTGATTATTGCCGGACACATAGACAACGAGCACGGCAGATTTGCCGGTGAGGCTGATATCTGTGAACACATGCAGCATGGCGCCATCCGGCAAGGTGATGTCGCGAGAGGCGGCCTCAACGAGGGGATGGTACAACCGCTGAAGAAATTGGGACGTCACTTCGTAGGCGTTGGTCGTACTTAAGAGGCGGGGATTTGGTTTTTCTCCAAACAGGTTTTCGGTCAGATAGGTCGCAGCCTCCCAGGTCGGCATGACTCCGGAC
>JBKJZK010000469.1:0-9888 GCA_046715215.1 Nitrospiraceae bacterium | reverse complement strand
CCGCCTCTCCTGCGCTTGCGTGGAACTTCGATCGTGAGCAGCCAGGCACCCTTCCCAGCGAATTCTCAATTGGAACATTGTTTGATGGCAGGCTGGCAGGCGATTGGCAGGTCCTAGCAACTGAGCGGGCTAAGAGCCCGCCGCATGTGCTCGCCCAAGTGATGGCCAAGGGAGCCGAACATGCCTATAAAGTGGTGCTGATCAAGGGAGTCATCGCCTCTGATCTCAATCTTGAAGTGTCATTCTTGCCGATCCAGGGACAGGCAGACATGGGTGGTGGTCTGATTTGGCGGGCAGCCGATGATCGCAATTACTATCTGGCAAGGGCCAACCCGTTGGAACAAAACATTCGAGTGTATCGGGTCGAGAAAGGCGTTCGACATCTGTTACAAAACTTCGACCAGACGATCGACGTGAGGCAGTGGCACACACTGCAGGTCACCCATCAAGGCTGTCGCGTGAGCATCTTCTATGACGGCAAACAGGTCTTCGATCTCTGTGAGAAGACATTCCACGCCGGGATGATCGGACTATGGACTAAATCCGATGCCGTCACCTACTTCGACGACCTCCGCCTTCAGCATGTGAAATGAACGCAAATATGACAATGAATGAGCCGTAATCTGTGTCCTGCACTAGCAGGACCAGGACCTGGTGGACCGAAGGCCGCGGATTTCCGAGCGGCGAGTTCTTCACACGCTCAGCTATTGCCTAACTTTACTTTTCTTCGGGCAAGGGATAATCTTTCCTCCCTGTTCCATCTTCCGACCCGTACAAGCTGGGGGCTGTGCCAGGATCGGAGTCATGCCAATCAACATCAACCTGCTACACATCTCGGGAGGGAATCTGCTATGTCACAACGTCTGTGTACATTGATCGTGCTTGCCAGTGTGTTTGGTGCGATACCGGGTTGGGCAGCTCAACTCAGCAGGCCACAAGTAGAATATTCGGCTGATTCCCTCATGCAGACCGAGGACAGTACGATAGAACAACATGTCTATGTCACCCCTGCTAAGGAACGCCGGGAAATGCTGACCGGGGAAGGTGATGGGGCGATTCAGATCTTCCGCTTCGACAACAAAGTGATGCTGCAACTCATGCCGTCTGAAAAAATGTACATGGAACACGCGATGGACAAAAACAAGGGCAATGACCCCTCGGAGTGGGATTTTGAAGAGACAGTGATGGGCGAAGAGGTGCTGAACGGCATGAAGGTGACCAAATACAAGACCATCGCCACCAGCACCGACGGGAAAAGATACGGCGGCTTCTCCTGGCGGACGAAGGAGGGAATCTCCATCAAGTCCGATCTGCTGTACAAGGAAGGGAACGAAAAGAAGAGGATGATGACGGAACTCAAGAACGTGAAGATCGGGAAGCAGGATCCGAAGTTGTTTGAAGTGCCCGAGGGATTCACGAAATTCGATATGGCCGGAATGATGGGCGGCATGATGGGTCAAAAAGGAATGGGGCAGCCGCCTATGGACCGGCCCGGCTCAAGAACTAGACCCACGGTGCACCAGCCCAGCACCAATGCGCCCCACGAGAATGTTCCGACAACGCCTGAACCCGGACCGCCTGCCGAGGATCAGTCCGATATGCAGAAGGCCGGCGGCATGTTGAAAAAGTTTTTTGGACAATAGGCACATAAATGACTCGAATCGGGCGCGAAGGATCGCTTGTTCTCGGCATGGCCGTTAGTGCCATGCTGTGCAGCGTCGATGTCCGCGCCGAAGACCTTCCGGCCAAACCGTCGATCAAGGCATCGGCATTCTATCTGGTCGAATTGAAGTCCGGTCGGGTCCTGCTAGAAAAGGATGCGGCCCGCCGGCTTCCTCCTGCCAGCCTCACAAAAATCATGACGGCGCTGGTTGCCCTTGAATCTGCGCCTCTTCACCAAGTGGTGAAGATCGACCGCCGCGCGCTCGTTCATCCGTCGTCTCTGAAGTTTCAACCAGGGGAAGAATTCCTGCTGCGCGATCTGTTGACGGCCATGCTCGTCTCCAGCGCGAATGACGCCTGCGAGGCCGTCGCCTGGCATGTGGGAGGCGATGCCGATAAGTTCGTCGCCATGATGAACGAGCGATCTCGCGCATTGGGTCTGCACAACACTCATTTCGCCAATGCCTGTGGATTCGACGCGTCGGGACACTACTCGACGGCGGCGGATCTAGCCAAATTGACGGAGCAGGCGTTGCAAGTGCCTGCCATTTCCATGATGGTCCGCACGGTCACGCGGGACATCGCCAGTGTGAACGGCGTACGGCAGATCTCACTCCGCAGCACCAACGAGCTGCTCCTTGATCCCGACGTCAATGGCGTAAAAACCGGCTATACGAGCAAGGCCGGACGATGTCTGATTGCGAGCATGTTCAAGGACGGCCATCGGTTACTGTTGGTGGGGTTGAATGTCAGGGATCGATGGGAACAGGCAACGAGCTTGCTGCGGTATGGGCAAGCGGTACTGCGTGCGGTGAACGAATAGGATCCTGTTACTGTCGCCCCACTTGGCGGAGGTAAGCGTCTCGAAGATTTTTCCGGGCGAGCGCATAGTCGGGATCCAATCGGGCTGCAATACGGAATTCTTCGATGGCCCGGTCCCAATCGCCCTGCATGGCATGGGCATGTCCCAGGTTATTGTGCGGCCTGGCTTTGTTCGGAGACTTGTGGACCGTGTCGGACCAGAGCGAAACCTCGTCGCGATAGAGCAAGTTACGTTGGTAGGTGAAGAGGCCGAGCAGCAGGACCAACGCGAGGGCGAGACTCCCGGCGCCGATCTGAACGAGCCGGGGTCGTTGCAGCACCTTGGTGAGCCAGTGTGTCAGGCGTGAGCCGAGGACGACGACGGCAAGCAGAAGCCCGATCGAAGCCAGGTAGAGATTGCGCTCACTCAAGAGATCATTGCGCGGAATCAGCGTGGTAGGGATAAGCTGCAAGAAGAACCACCCGATGCCGAATGAGAGGAGTGGAAGACGTCGAACCAGGAAGATTGCACCTGTTGTCAATCCGCCGAGAAACAGGAGATCGAGAGGCAGCGGCCACTCCAACAACGAGTGCAAGACGGGAAGGTCGTGGTCGAAGTTCTGTTTCCAGGGACAGAAGAACAGCAGGAGCGCATAGGTGACAGCGTGGACCTCGCTCAAGAAGTTGTCCCAGAGTGGGCGCAGGGTAAAGCTGAATTGGGCGAGCGCGGAATAGCGGGGGTGCCACCAGGCCCAGGCAGCCAGGGCGAGCAGCACGATCCAGAACGGCAGATGGTCTGAGAGGAACGCTTTGCGCAACGCGGCACAATCAAGCCGGCGTATCAGCACATCCCAGAGGAGCAGAGCGAACGGAAATGTCATGGCCGTTTCTTTCGAACCAAGGGCCAAGACGAGCGAAAAGATGGCTCCGAACACATGGCTTAAGTGTGGGAAGCCGGCACGCTGGCGTGCAACCGCTTGGAGATAGAGGGCAAGGGCAAGGAGATAGAAGAACGCCATGAGACCGGATGCGCGTCCGGAAATGTAGGTGACGGTTTCGGTCTGGATCGGATGGGTAAGAAATAATATCGTGGCCCAGAATGGGACGTGCCTCGTTTCCTCCGTCACGGCCTGAGTGAGAATCCGGTAGACAAGGAGTCCGGAGCCGAGGTGGACCAGCAGATTCAGAAGATGGTAGCCGGTGGCACTATTTCCATAGAGTGACCGGTCGAAAAGGAATGTGGCGTACAACAGCGGCCTGACCATGTGATCGAGATGGCCAACGAGCGTTTCCCAGCGATCAAGATGCGGGTTGATGAGAATCGCATAGAGGTCGTCGTATTGAAAGGCACCGCGAAGCGCACCGGCGTAGGTAGCCGCGGCAGCCGCGACGAGAGTTCCACAGACGAACAAGGGGCGCATCATGAGGCGATCCACGGCGTTGTTATACTGCATCGGGCCTTGATGGTATAGGGGGATCTATGAAGAGCTTGAACTCAGCAACGTTTGGGCTGCTCCTGTTAACAGCCCTGTTAGGGCCTCCATCCAGCACAGCTGCGGAAGGGGTAGACGTAGCCGCCGAGGTTAAAAAGCATTTGAATGACCCGGTAGCCTGTGGCTGTAGCCTGCAGGACGACATAGATCTGACAAACCGCATTAACATGGTGATGATGATACGCAGCGAATTTGGCGCAGCCAAGTCAAAATATGCTGGAAGCAAACAGACGGTAACCCCGGCGATTCGGGACGCGGTTCAGAAACCCATCGTGCAACGAATTAACAATGAGAAGGATAATAAGGCGGGCGATTATAGTGCGGTGACCTATGACTTCGGCTGTTTTACGATTATTGAATCTGGGGCAACACCTTGCCTTCGTGGAGCCCTCGACGACCATGAGTCGGTGCACAGGGCTGCCTGTGACGCCCACCCTTTAGGTTGGCGATTCGATCAACTGGTGGAGGATTGGTTACAGGAAGAAATGGACGCCTACGAAAAGGAGTTAGAACGGTTGAGGGAGGAAGAAAAGAAGCGGCACCCGTTTTGCTCGCTTGATCCAAGCGTCACACAGGCCCTCTGGCAAAACGCGGCGGAAAAAGAGCGTGAGAAGGAAGCAAAAGAGATCTTGGAGTGGGTCTCGGGGCTCTTTAATTAACTTGCTGGTCATAGACGGTTCGGGAGGAAGACCCATGAAGATGCCGTTGACATTCACCTTGGTCGTCACCGTTGCCTTGCTCGTGCCCAGCCTCTCCGGAGCCACCTCGCTATCGGGCCGTGGCCCAATCCCAGATGGGAGCGCCAACCCGCCGCCGAAAGCCGCGACGATGACAAAACGCGAGGTCGTGAAAAAGTATATCGATGGTTGCAGGAAGAAACCCGCCAAAGAGACTAATTGCGACAACCTGCGGAAGAACGTAGTCGAAATTTCGAAGGAAGCCTTGCATACGTTGGGTTCCTCGGCCAAGCGCGCCTATATGCCGACCATTCTGAAATTCTTCAAGAGCGACGAACCCGAATTGCGGATTGCCGCGGCGGATGCCATCGGCATGATCGGCCCCCAAGACAGCGACGTCGACCTCCTAGCTCCAGTAGCCAACGATCCGGTACCGGACGTCAGGCGAGCCGTCTCGCAAATGATTACCCGCGGGAAGGGAAACGCCATCAGCCTGCTGGGGCAGCGCACCGTGTCGATGCGAATGGGGCTTACGTCGGAGACGCCGGCGGATCCGACGAAATACTCCATGCCGGTCGCTCCGGAAAGCAGCTATCTGTTTTATGCCAGTGACGCGGCAATCGGCCGACTCTCCTATGTAGCCAAGGGCATGAACGAGGCAACGGCATTCTTTAAGGGCAAGGCCAAGAAGGGGCCGTTCAAACTGGAAGAATTCCAAGAGAAATACCGCTATCAATTGCAAGACGAGGGACAGGCCCGCGATCAAGCTCAAGAAGACAAATCGAAACAATTGGAGAAGGTGAAGCCCGGTCCGACAAACCCGAAAGCGTTGATGGAGTTTATGGAAAAGGTTCAATCCGTACAGGCCGGCCAGACTGCGATGATGTTCCTCGATTCGTATCAGCCACAGCTCTTTGGAGCGCCAACCGTCTATATCCTGGAAGAGCGGCAGATCGGTCAGCGCAGCTACCCGACACGCTACGTCGTGCTCTATCAGGACCAGGCCCTCAAACGGCCCGGCTATCGGCTCTCCTGGATGACGCTGCCCGACAACGCGGTCAAGGCCGCGCAAGCGGCCTCGCTGGTGGCCGAAAAGCAGGAAGAGGCCGGCAAAAAGGAAAACGAGGCCCTGAAAAAACGAACAGAGGCTCTGGACAATATGGTGAAGAAAAAAGACGAGCAGGAGAAAAAGACGTTTAAAAAAGGCCAGTCGGATCTCGAAAAAGAGCTGGGATTCTAGCGATCGAGCCTGCAGTCGGCACAGAACCAAAGTGGGTCTGACTTTTCTGGCGATGTGATCCAATCCTTGATGCACAGGGGCGCATACTCGTATTCCTCCACTCGCGTGAACACCGTAACAATGCCCCTCGATAAGATGGCGCTCCCTTCACGAAGAACGGCTGGCTACTTGTTCTGCTTGGCGCGAGCCAGCGCCATGGCCATAGCCATCGTTCCGGCTGGCTGTGGCTGGCGCTCGGGAGCACGCTGAGCTGCCGGCGAACGCCGAGCACGCGGTTCGCGTGATACCTCGGCAGAGAACTCGACCGGTGAGCGACCTGAAGTCGGAGCACTGCCTGACGCATCATCAAGGCGCATGGTCAGAGAAATGCGCTGGCGCTTCACATCGACGTCCAGTACCTTCACCTTCACAATCTGGCCAGGCTTGACGACTTCATGGGGGTCCTTGATGAATTTATTGGCCAGTACAGACACATGGACAAGACCGTCCTGATGCACACCGACATCGACGAAGGCGCCGAACGCCGCGACATTCGTCACCACACCTTCGAGGACCATGCCTGGTTGCAGATCAGTCAGAGACTCAATACCCTCTTGGAATGTGGCCGTCTTGAATTCCGGGCGCGGATCACGGCCGGGTTTTTCCAGCTCAGTCAGAATGTCGCGCACCGTGGGCACACCGAACTTTTCATCGGTAAAATCGGCGGGAGATAATCCCTTCAAAACTGCAGGCTGGCCCATCACGTCCACAATGCCTTTGCTGATGCGCGCGAGAATGCGCTCGACAACCGGATAGGCTTCCGGATGGACCGAAGAGCGATCCAGCGGATTATCGCCGTCGTTGATGCGCAGAAACCCTGCGGCCTGTTCGAAGGTCTTGTCGCCCAGACGCGGTACCTTGCGTATCGTGGAGCGATTTGGAAACGGGCCGTTTGCATCGCGATATTCGACGATGTTCTTCGCCAACACCTTGTTTAGACCGGACACCCTTTCAAGCAGCGGCGCCGATGCCGTATTGACATCCACGCCCACGGCGTTGACGCAGTCTTCGACGGTTGCATCGAGCGAACGTGCCAGCGCCTTTTGGTTTACATCGTGCTGATATTGGCCAACGCCGATCGCCTTGGGATCGATCTTCACCAGCTCAGCCAGCGGGTCTTGCAAACGCCGGGCGATGGAGACGGCGCCACGCAAGCTGACATCCAGATTGGGAAACTCCGCAGCGGCGAAAGCCGACGCCGAATAGATCGAGGCGCCGGCTTCGCTCACCACGATCTTGGCTACTTTCTGTTCCGGCTTCTGAGCCGCGACTAATTTGATCGCTTCGATGGCGAGCTTGTCGGTTTCCCGGCTGCCGGTACCGTTGCCGATCGAGATGAGTTCGACACCATGCTGCACGACCAGCCTAGCCAACGTCGCCAACGATCCCTGCCAATCATTACGCGGCTGAAGCGGGTAAATGGTCGCAGTCTCCAGCAGCTTGCCGGTCGCATCGACTACCGCCACCTTGCAGCCTGTACGGATACCGGGGTCGAGGCCGAGCACGGCCTTCGGGCCAGCAGGCGCCGCCAGCAACAGCTCGTGCAGATTGCGGCCGAAAATCTTGATGGCCTCGGCTTCCGCTGCTTCGCGCAACTGCACCAGCAATTCTACCGTGAGATGCAGGTGGACCTTGACGCGCCAGGCCCAATCGCAAACGCCCATGAGCCACTGATCCGCGCGACGGCCACGGTCTTCGATACCGACATGCGCCGCGATCATCGCGATGCAGGGATGCGGCACAGCGGCTTCGAGTGCTTCGCCCAGGCTCAATTCAATCTTCAACACACCCAGCGTGCGGCCACGGAACAGCGCCAGCGCGCGATGCGAAGGAACGGTGCGGATGGTTTCAGAATAGGCGTAGTAATCCCGGAACTTTTCTTCCTCGGCCGTTTCCTTACCTTTCATCACGGTGGACGTAACGACGCCCTGGTCCCACAGACGGGTACGTAATTTAGCGAGCAGCTCGGCGGTTTCAGCAAAACGCTCGACCAGAATGTCCCGAGCGCCTTCCAGCGCAGATTCTGCGTCCGGCACGTTGATGGCCTCAACGCCATCGGCGGCAGGCTTCACATTCAGATACTTCACGGCCTCCTGCTCGGGATCGAGCGTCGGATCGGCAAAGAAGGCATCGGCCAGCGGCTCCAGCCCTGCCTCACGCGCAATCTGCGCTCGCGTACGCCGCTTGGGCTTGTAGGGCAAATAGAGGTCTTCCAACGTTTGCTTGGTCGCGGCCACTTCGATAGTGCCGCGCAGCGCGTCGGTAAGTTTCCCCTGCTCTTCAATTGAAGCCAGAATCGTCGCGCGGCGCAGCTCCAATTCACGCAGATACAGAAGGCGCTCTTCCAACGTGCGCAAGTGCGTATCGTCCAGGTTGCCGGTGGCCTCCTTGCGATAACGCGCGATAAACGGCACGGTCGAACCTTCGTCGAGCAGGGCGACCGCAGCCCTAACCTGATCGAGTCCCACGCCGAGTTCCTTGGCGATGAGTGGAACAATTTTCTGCTGTGCCCTGTCTGAAGTGGTCTGCGTCGTTGAAAAAGTCATGTGTCTATGGTCGGCTTTCCGAAAGCGGCGAATGACTGATGGCCACCCACTCGGTCTCCTGGCGCTTTCTTAAGTGATATCGAAGGTCTAGGCTTGCGGAAACATCATCATCTGCATCAGCCGTTCTCGAATTTAGCAGAAGCCTCGTGTAACTTCCAGACCAGATGCATGGTTCAAACCCCTCTCCCACATACAATCACTTGCCGCATTGCGCCCACTCTCGGGGGTGGGTTACAGTGAAACCTCTGAGTTGGAGAACCGTGTGATGGAACAGGTTGCCGAATCCCTAGAAGAACAGTCGTCGCTGAGACAGCCGGGAACGATCATGTTCGTCTCATGTTATGAGCTGGGTCACCAGCCACTTGGTATCGCACAGCCGATGGGATTTCTCGAGCAAGCTGGGTTTGCGCCGGTCGGTCTCGATATCGCGGTGGAGACCATCGATGAATCGGCCATCCGGCTGGCGCGATTTGTCGGCATCTCGGTACCCATGCACACGGCGCTCCGGCTTGGGGTGCGGGTCGCTGAGCTGATCCGCTCGATGAATCCCGCCTGCCACATCTGTTTCTATGGCCTGTACGCCTCGATCAATGCGGAATACTTGCTCCAGAAACTCGCCGATTCTGTGGTGGGAGGAGAGTATGAGCCCCCGCTGGTCTCACTCATCGAAGCGCTCGATCGTGGTCAGGCGATCAACCTCCTTGAAGGAGTCAGTTCCCGAGGCCGGGTGGTCGGTCCCTCAATGCGGCGTATCTATTCATCGACGACTTCGACGATCCCCCCACCGATCCCCAGTCGCGCCGGATTACCGATGTTGGACCAATATGCTCGGCTCGAACAACAGGGTATGGAGCGGTTGGTCGGGTACGTCGAGGCAAGTCGTGGCTGCCTCCATCACTGTCTCCATTGCCCGATCGTGCCGGTCTATGACGGGCGCTTCTTCCTCGTCTCGGAAACCGTTGTCCTTGAGGACATTCGCCGCCAGGTACAGGCAGGCGCCACGCACATTACGTTTGGGGACTCTGACTTTTTGAACGGGCCGGGGCACTCCATGAGCATCGTTCGCGCGATGCACAAGGAGTTCCCACGCCTGACCTTCGATTTCACCGCGAAGATCGAGCACCTCTTGAAACGTCGCGCACTGATGCCAGACCTGAGCGCGCAGGGGTGCCTGTTCGTCATCTCCGCGGTCGAATCGTTCAGCGACCACGTTCTAGACCTGTTACAGAAGGGGCATACTGAGGCTGACGTCATTTCTGCGCTCGACGTTCTGCGCGAGGCCGGCATCGCGCTTCGCCCATCACTCGTTGCCTTCACGCCCTGGACCAGCCTGGACGAGTACGAACGGATGTTAGACATGGTGGAAACGCACGACCTCATCGACGCGACCGATCCAGTACAATTGAGCATTCGTCTCCTAGTTCCACCTG
>JBKJZK010000468.1:0-3814 GCA_046715215.1 Nitrospiraceae bacterium | reverse complement strand
ATTGAACAATCCGCTCTTCGGAATTCTCGGTCTGGGAGAAGCCATCGGAGAAGAAGCCAACCTCGACCGCGTCAGAATCTATGCCCGCGACATCGTCCAGCATGGTCGTCGAATGGCCGCTATTATTCGAGACTTCACCGGCGTCACGGCTCGCGAGACATCGGACCAACGGCAACCGGTTCACCTCGAACGGGAACTTGATCAGGCCATCGCGATACTCGCGGGCAGCATGGACACCTCAGAACTCGCAATCCAGAGAACGTACGCGGGAGACACCTGTGTGCCGGCCCTCCCCGACCAACTCAGACAGGCGTTCACGAACTTGCTGATGAATGCCATTCAAGCGATGAAAGGCCGAGGTATCTTATGTCTCTCGACGTCCCTGACCGATACATCCGTCGTGACCACGATCGTGGATTCAGGCCCCGGCATTCCGAAACAGCATCTGTCGAAAATTTTCGATCCATTTTTTACCACCAAGGGACAGGGCGAAGGATCCGGACTCGGGCTGACCGTCGCGCGCCGGATCATCAAGAAATTCGGAGGGGACATCAGAATTGAGAGCCAGGAGGGGAGCGGGACCACGTGCATCGTGACCCTCCCGGTAATTCCTATTCAGCCGCCCACACAGGAGGCTTCATGCGCCGAGTCAACGTCTCGCTCTATGCCGCAGCCCTCACCGTCATAATCTGGGGGCTGTGGTGGGGACTCTCTGATCTATCCGCGAAAGAACGCCCTGGATCGTCCGGCATCCCGCCGGAGAAAGCGGCGGCCTATATCTATGCCGTCATCAAGGCCGATCGCACGCTGTACACGACGGAAATCGTCAATCGACTTCAGGCGAAAGGCGTCACCACGGCGTCTGAACATTGGGAGCTAGAGAACGCCCTCATGTTGCCGGCCCAGTTTCTCCAGCATTCGGGCAAGCTGGCAGCCGAGAACGGAAGCGGGATCCGGTATCGACTGATCGGTCTCTGGCCTATTTATCGGCGCAACGCTCCGGCGAGCGACCTGGAGCGCAACGCGTTGGAATCTCTTCGGAAGAATCCAGAGTTGCCGGTCACCGGAATCGTGACCAGTGGGCGCCAACAATACTTTCAGGCAATCTATCCCGACCTCGCCGTCTCACCGGCCTGTATCGACTGCCACAACGGTCATCTGCTCAGCCCGAAACGGGACTTTAAGCTCAACGATGTGATGGGCGGGATCGCCATCACTATTCCGCTGGAATAGAGGCGACGAGAGCACGCGGGCCGTCCTGGTCATTCGTGAAACGTGAAGCGTGAAACGTCCGAATCCCGAAACGAACGACGCTTCACGATCTTTGTGCCGGCGGACTTTTTCAGTATTCGATTAGGCGGGCGGTTCAACCGAGGCTGGCGGCTGCAAGGTGGTCTGGTACTCCTCACGATAGATGGAAATCACCGTTATTAGGATGCTCATGAGAATCGGCCCTATAAACAGACCGATCAGGCCATAGAGGGCCAGCCCACCGAGAATGCTGAACACGAGAAAAAGCACAGGCATTGGGACGTCCTGTCCGATGAGCCAAGGCCGGAGGATCTGATCGACTGTCGACACCGCGCCGACGCCCCACCCCAACATCACCAAGGCCTTGCCCATTGATCCGACCATCAAAAAGTACAGGGCGACCGGACCCCATACGAATGCCGTGCCGCCGAACGGAAGCGGCGCGAGTAGGATCGTGAGCGCGGTGAGCACCACCGCAAAAGGAGCCTCCAGCACGGCATAGGCTGCGCCGGCCAGCAACCCCTGGGCAATTGCGGTCAGGAGTACCCCCTTCACCACGGCGCGGACCGTGATATCTAGGCGAGCGAAGATCTTCTGCTTCTGAGCATCGTCGAGTGGAACGAGTTCGTAGAGAAACCAGAGCCAGTGGCGACCATCCTTGTACAGAAACCAGAGCGTAAAGAGAATGATGAGAAAGGTGCTGACCAGAATAAAAGCGTTCTTCAGCAGGCTGCTCAGTTGATCGACGAAAAACCCGGAGACCACTTGCGCGCTCGACCGGACCAATTCCTCTAACGCGTCCGGCCTCAGGAGGTAGCGCCCGATCAAATCCTCAAGCGTTCCTCCGACTACCGGCACTTTCGATAGCTGCGCCGGCAGACGCTGAATACCGCCGGCTTCGATCCAAGCCCGCACCGCCAGCTCCGCGCCGACTGCTTCTCGCACCAGCATTACCGCCATCAACAGCACCGGCACGACCACAATCGCCAAGACCCCCAAGGTCAGGCACCAAGCTGACAGTGCGTCGCGCCCTCCCAAGCGGGCGGTCAATCGCACGTGAGCCGGATAGGTCATGTGCGCGAGGATCACCGCCCACAGCACGGGGAAGAGAAACGGCCGAAACATCAGGGCGATCTGATACAGGAGCAACAGAAGGAGAACAAAGAACACGGCGGTGAAGAGCTGAGGCTTCGTCATGGATCGGATACGAACAGGAGAGAACCGGCAGACCTATCGGTGCGCTTCGCCGCTGGACTTTTTATTTATCAAGCACCACGACCTGCTTGGCCCGGTGTGCGGAGAGATCACTGACGCTGCCCAACAACTTCGGAAGTTCGTCGGGCCAGGCGGTCGCCCCCATGTCCGTCACACCTTGGAGCTTGGCACCTTCTTCCATGATGAGCACCGGCGTAAGGACTTCTCCGATGAGTATCGACGTCTTCATCAGCTGGACTCGCTCAATCGCCGTGACCTTCGCCTTGATGCGACCGCTGCTGATCACCGTGCCGGCCGTAATCGTTCCCTGCACCAGTCCATCCGCGCCGATAATGACTTGCCCCGTGGTCTGAATTTCGCCGTCGAGACGGCCATCGATCCGCACCGTCCCTTCAACATGGATCTCGCCTTTCAACACCACCCCTTTGGCCAAAAGGGTAATGTTGTCATCTCCGGCAAAGCTATTATTCTTCATGCGTCATCCCCCCCTTCACACCCGATCGTTGACGCCAGCTTACACTATTCCTCCCAGCGAGGCCTAGGAGAATCCAAAAGTATGCCGGAGCCGTTCCCATATTCCCCCTCCATGCACCTCACAATAGACGCTGGGCTCCGTCCCCTCGATGAACACCTCCGATACCTGCTCGGGACACTGAGACGTAGCCAACTGCCCGGTCTTCGGATCGATGGTTCGGGTAACCACACCGGACGGCATCACGAAAGCGGGGACATTGGGTGGGATGATCCTGCGCGCGAGATCCATCCAGATCGGTAAGGCCGCCTGCGATCCCGTGAGACGCAGAGGTCGTTCATTGTCGAATCCCACCCAGACCCCGATCACCACGTCGGACGTGTAGCCCACGAACCAGGCGTCGCGATAGCCGTCGGTTGTGCCGGTTTTCCCGGCCACCGTACCTTGGAGTCCGAGCACTTTGGCTTTGCTCGCGGTGCCCCGCTGGATGACGCCTTCGAGGAGAGACGTCAACACATAGGCCCCTTGAGGCGAGGCCGCCTGCTGCCGATCCGGTACGCCATTCCAAATAATGTCTCCCTGTCGATCCCTGGTCGATCGCACCGCAGTCGGTTTGACAGCGATCCCTCCGTTGGCGACCGCTCCATACGCCGCAGTGATCTCCATCAACGACACCGACGAACTGCCCAAGGCCACCGACGAAAGATCAAAGCCGATAGCACTCGTCACGCCAAGACGGTGCAGCAGCTGCACGATCGGCTTGGTCCCCACGGTCTTGGCCGCCTGTACCGCCGGCACATTGAGCGACTGTTCCAACGCGCTCCGCAAGGTGATAGGTCCGTGGAATTGTTTGTCGTAGTTCTGCGGAGACCAGGG
>JBKJZK010000467.1:0-2557 GCA_046715215.1 Nitrospiraceae bacterium | reverse complement strand
GTGGTTTGCTATCGGCGCACTACTCACCCTCTCCGTGCTGATGGTACAGGGGGGCGTACGAGACCTGCTCGACGGAGCCCCTCCCGGCAGTGGGGCCAGCGCGTACCTCTCGTTTGGCACCACGATTGTCGGCGGAGGATTGTTGGCAGGTTGCTTGGCATTGGTGATGAATCGACTTCGGTAGGCACAGAGTCTGAAGACAGGCGCATCGATGCACTGTTTGAGATGTAAGGGATTCATGATGGTCGAACGTCACTATACGCTGGTGAATCGGCGACTCTATGCTCGCTGTTTGAATTGCGGGTTTTGGATCGACCTTGCCGACCTGCTCCGCTTTTTCCACAAAGTAATTGACAGCGGGTTTCGCGGAGGGAAGGTGCGGGAATCATTCACACTATGAGTAGGAGCGACGCTTCCATGATGACAAGAGATTGCGGGAGATCCCATCGGCCGTCATTTCTCGCCCGCGCTGCTGGGGTGTTCATCGGTCTCCTGTTGATCAACCCCGAGACCCTCACTCCATCCATCGCCCTTGCGAACAGCGTAGCGGCTCAATCTGTGACTGTCCGAACCGCGATTGCTCCGCACCAGTTCCCTCCGTGGCGAGTCGCCCCAGCCCATGGCATTCTTCTCAAGGAACTTAATAGTGGGCGTGTGTTGTATGAGCACGATGCAGGGAAGCGAATGTCACCCGCCAGCCTGACGAAAATCATGTCGGCTCTGGTTATTCTGGAGAGGGGTCAGTTGGATGATTTCGTCACGATTAGCCCCAATGCCGCACGGGCTCACAAGACGCACTTACGCGTGAAGGCAGGGCAAGTTTTTAGGTTGGAAGATCTGCTGAAGGCCATGTTGATCATGTCCGCAAACGATGCCTGCCTTGCAGCGGTGGAGCATGTGGGTGGCGACGAAGCACAGTTCGTGACCCTCATGAATGCCAAGGCTGCGGCCCTCGGCTTGGCTGATACGCATTTTAATAATGGCTGCGGGTTCGATAACCCGGACCATTACTCGACGGCCGAAGACCTCGCCACGTTGAGTGTCATTGCTCTCGATCAGCCGATCTTCCGGCAGTTGGTTCGTGAGGAACGCGCGATCATCACGCCTGTCAATGGTCACCGTGCGTATGTCTTGCACAACACGAATAGATTGCTGGGACGTATTCCCGGCGTCGAAGGGATCAAGACCGGATTTACTTCCAAAGCCGGACGGTGCCTCATCGCCAAGGTCTCTCAGAACGGGAGCGAGCTTCTCCTCGTAATCCTCAACTCCAAGCGGCGATGGAACACTGCGACGAACCTCATTACCTACGGGCTACAGGCAGCCGAACCTTCGCACTGAATCCCCATTTTGATCAAGTCGACACGCACGCAGGCAGAGGCGAGAAGGCCGTCGCAGCCTGAGGGGTACCCCGCAAACTGCCCGTTCGAGTTGTCCCGGGAGCTATGGCGAAGGCCTACAGACTTTGTGACGGCGTGTGAGACCAGACGGGGGAAAAACGGAGCAGGAACGAATTCAAGTCGGCAACTGGGAAGAAGGATAGGAAGTGAACTAGGCCGGCCGGCACCTGTTGAGGCTGAACATCCGGTCCGCATCGCTATCGAAGTGGGGAAAACTCAACATTGATATCTTTACCTAGATAATTGATGACGAACCCCTGTTTATCGTAGGCCAGTATGGCGCCCATCACGTTTTCATCCCCGTAATCTTCCTGTCCCAATAGTTTTCGCACGTCATCAGGGCTTTCGCTGTTCAACACGTTGCGAAAGATACCGCGAGTCTTATAGGAGAATCGATTATTGATAAAGATCAGGTCGACCTTGCCGTCCTGAATGCGCACGCCAGCCATAGGACCGGTCGGTTTGCGTTGATCGAGCAAGAAGATAAACAAGGCTTCCTGCTCCACCTTCACTCCAGGAATCTTTTCATTCACCAGAGAGTCCAAGGCTTTGGCTTCGGAGTCTCCCAATTTGACTCCAAACAGTGAAATCTCGGCACTTTTCAAAGCCTTGGTGTCCATCACGTCGTTCTTGCTCAATTCGTAGGGCTCGCCATACCCGGAGGACACCCATGCGCCGACTCCGGCCATCACCATGCAGGTTAGTGTGACGACTCGCAGTAAATATTTCTTCATCGACTCTTTTTTACCCATGCGTTTCGAGAGATGTATGGTGCGTGAAATTTATTGGCGAAATTGGCGGGTCCAATGCAGTGTACGTGCATTTTATCGAACGACCTGAGAACTTGCAAGGAACGGCTGAATGCGCGATTGGGGTCAATTCCCTCGCTCTTATCCAGTCGTCACAGTGCTGCGGTGACTGTGATTTGGACAGGCGAGGAGTCGGGTCTTGATTCGACAGAGGGTGCCGAACTCTCTCAAGATAATATTTCATCGATTACCCAGGTAGGCCAACCCTACCGTATGGCGCGGAACAGGATCGTACAAGTCGATCATCCGCAACCCCTCGATTCCCGCGGTCGTTGATCAGTTTGTGGCCAATGTGGTCGTCGCTACCAGGATCAATAGCGGGTTAGTCGAGGACCTGGTGAAAGCGCT
>JBKJZK010000466.1:0-4561 GCA_046715215.1 Nitrospiraceae bacterium | reverse complement strand
GGATTGTATCCCCCTGGATTGGAGGCAAAGCTCCGGGCCGGACCATGCTCGAATCCTTGGTCCACGGGCAGAATTACCAGCTTACCCGTCCCCGCTAATTTTCCATGGCGCAACAAACGGGCGATATTCGTTCTTGTTCCCGCGTTGTCGCTACTGTACCAGCTCACAATCTCTTGTAATCGATCAGCAATGTCTCACCTCCGGTGGATTCGTGACACGTGAAACGTTATTCGTTAAACGTCAATAGCCTGTGCCACCTTTCCCTCGTTTCACGTTTAACGATTCACGGTTATCGTCTGCCTTGGATGAACTCCTCTGCGTCGCGCACGTCGTTCGCACTGCCAATGATTAACGGCACCCGTTGATGCAGTTGCTTGGCCTCCACCTCGAGGATGCGCATGGTGCCGGTGCTGGCCCTGCCGCCCGCCTGTTCGACGACCATCGCCAAGGGATTCGCTTCATACAACAACCGAAGCTTGCCCTCCGGCTTATCCAGCTCACCGGGATAGAGATAGATGCCTCCTTCGAGGAGAATCCGGTGTACATCGCCCACCAGACAACCGGAATAGCGCACACTGTAGGGTCGCCCCGTGGCTTTATCCGGGATCTTCAGGGAGTCCACATACTTCTTTGTGCCCGTCGTCCATTTATGATAGTTGCCTTCGTTCACGCCATAGACCTTCCCACGAGCCGGAATGCGGATCTGCTCGTGAGACAGGAGATACTCGCCGATGCCAGGCTCCAATGTAAACCCGTGGACTCCTTGCCCAACCGTATAGACCAGCATGGTGCTTGACCCGTAGAGGAGATAGCCGGCGGCCACCTGCTCGGTTCCGTTGCGGACGAGGTCATCCTCGGTCGGCATCCGGTCTTTGCGCTCGGACTTCACGACGGAAAAAATTGCGCCGAGCGGCATGTTGCAGTCCGTGTTTGATGAGCCATCGAGAGGATCGAAGAGCAGCATGTCCTTGGCCTGCGGCCAATTCTCCGGAAGCAGGACCGGCTTTTCCATCTCTTCCGACGCCAGAGCGCACACAAGTCCGCTCTGGTGAAATACCTTGAGAAATGTCTCGTTCGCAATCCCATCCAGCTTCTTTACTGTCTCCCCCTGCACATTGATCTCGCCGCTCGTTCCCAGGATATTGATGAGCCCTGCACGTCTGAGATCCTGCGCAATGAGTTTCCCAACCAGGCCGATCTGGGCCATAAGACTGGCGAATTCCCCGGTGGCTCCCTGATGGGCCGCCGGCTTCTGGGTGATAAATCTGCTTAAAGTAAGAGGAAACTGTCCCATGGTCGAGGCAAGTATAACTGTTTTGAATAGGGTGGGCAACGAAAGGCTGGTTCCTTCATTGGGTGGGTGAAGAAGCCTGCAATCCGCTGACGAGATCGGCCACAATCGACCCGATGACGACCTTGGCCTTCATTCGGACCGGAATGCGCCGATCATCGTTGGTAAACCACACCCGGATGTTGCCCTGGTTAAGGAAGACACCTTGGAACGGCATGACGACCAACACGCGGGCCGTTTCTACCTTACCCCATGAACTGCTGATGGTCTCGATCGCCTCAACGCGTACTTCCAGCTTGTGGTTTTTTTTATCGTGATGCACGTTCATCGTCAGAAGTGACCCTGGCTGTAGCGATAACTGACTGCGCGCATAATAGAGACAGGAAATGACGTCTTGGGTGCCAGGTGGGATCTGCAGCGTTTCCGTCGTCCCACTTTTGACCGCTGTGACCATCCCCTCTTTCTGGTGAAATGTGTACTCGATATCTTCTTTCTTCTTCCCTTCCCGCCGCTTGAAGGTCAAGTGCTCGGGAAGCAGCGTGGCGGGATCCAGTATCGATTCCACTCGATTGTCCACCGGGAAGAACTTGGTGATGGCGGGTCTCGACTGTGCTGTGGTGACAAGTTTCACGAGCGGCCGGTCTCCGTCCGTACCAGCACTACTGACAGCCATCACCGCTGTGCCGGCTGTGATTTTCAGCCAAGAGATTTCGTAGGTGAGCTGTTCCCCGACTTGGAAGGGTCGCACTGATGGAGGGGCGCCGCTGGGAGCCTGTCCGACTTTGCTGTTCGTGACGAGGCGAAGGGGGTGCGGCCAGATGCGAGGCCGCAGGTCCGGAAAAACCGAAGGCGTCTCCGCTGGAATACTACGTTGAGGATTTTTCAGGGCCGAGAACGACACAGATGATCGCGAATCGTTCGCCGCAGTAGAAAGGTCAATGTCGGACAGGCTCTCAGACCCAGCCCACGCGACCGCGCCGCTCATGGCACACAGAATCAGGCAGGCCAGTACGAGCCAGGTGCGAGAAAAAAGAGCAGGCATCGGTAGATTATCTCGCTGATGATGACGAGGAGGGTGTTGAAAAATCATTTGAGGTAGGCTGCTGGTGAGGTGAAGGTTGAACTAAGATACGACGCTAATTGGCTCAGGAGCGAGACTTGCGGGATGGGTGAGACGAGGAAGGGTTCGAGGTCCGGAGTTCGAGGTTTTCTGAACTTCGAACCCCGCCTTGTCCGCAGGCAAGCCCGCAGCTCCGCGGCTGACGCTCGTTTTACGTTTCACGGTTCCTGTTCAGCATCCTGCTAGTAGCCAAGGGCCTGTCTGGCCGCAGTGAGCTCGCCTTCGATGACTGCGCGAATCGTGGCCAACCCCTCCGGCGAGGTGGCTTCAAAACGTAACACGAGGGCCGGCTGGGTATTCGAGGCTCGGATCAAGCCCCACCCATCGTGGAAGATGGCACGTACCCCATCGATGGTGACGACATCACGGACCACCAGCTTGGCCGGACCAAGCTCCTCGCGGGTCTTCGCACAGTCTGCCAACCGTTCCTGCACATGCCTGACCAACTCGAATTTTACGGCGTCCGACACGTCTACCCGAATCTCCGGGGTGACGGACGTCTTCGGAAGATCCGCCACCAATGCCGAGAGCAAACGAGTCGTCTTAGCCAGAATCTCCACGAGCCGGCACGAGGCATAAATCGCGTCGTCATACCCAAAGTACCGATCGGCAAAGAACATGTGACCGGACATTTCGCCGGCCAACACGGCCTGCTCACTTTTCATCTTCGCCTTGATCAGGGAGTGGCCGGTTTTCCACATGATCGGTCGGCCTCCCTGCTTCGCAATATCGTCATAGAGACTCTGCGACGATTTGACCTCTGAGATGATGGTACTCCCCGGCTTTGCCGCCAGAATATCGCGCGCATAGACCACCATCAGGCGATCGCCCCACAACACATTCCCCTGCTCATCGATGGCCCCAATGCGATCGGCATCTCCATCGTAGCCGACCCCGACATCGGCTTTGTGCTGTTTGACGGCCTGAATCAGGTCGTCGAGATTCTCTAAGACCGTGGGATCCGGATGATGGTTCGGAAATCTCCCGTCAAGATCGCAATAGAGCCCTGTGACGCGACAGCCCAAGAGCTCCAAAGCCTCTTTGGCCACCAAGGCCGCCACACCGTTCCCGCAGTCGATGACGACGTGCAGGCGCGTGGCATTGACGTGGGTGAAGCTCTTCTTGATATAGGCCAGATAGTCAGGAATGATGGGATGTTCCGATAACTGTCCCGCTCCAGACACAAAAGAGCCGGCCTCCATCACCGCTCGAAGCGCCTGGATCTCCTCTCCATAAATCGCGTCTGTCCCGATGCAGATCTTCAGTCCGTTGTATTCTGCCGCATTGTGGCTCCCGGTGATCATAATGCCGCCGTCAACCGGTAGCTGAAACAGAGAGAAATATACGAGTGGCGAGGGGCAAATACCGATATCCACCACATTCAGTCCGCCGGCGAGGAGTCCTCGCACAAGAGCCTTGTGAAGCCCTGGTGAACTCAGTCGGCCATCTCGCCCGACCGAGATCGTCTTCACTCCACGGTCTTTCACATAGGTGCAGTAGGCTCGACCGACCTGCTCCGCGATCGAATCGGTGAGTTCCTGGCCCACGATGCCGCGCAGATCGTATTCGCGAAAGAGTCCCATGGTCCTCCGTTAGTCGGAAAGTCGCAATGTCTTCATGTCCAACGTCTGAGAGTGCCGACCTGACGACCTGACAGACCTGATGACCTTACGACGCTCAGCTCTTCGTCCGCCCATAATCGTCCTGAAACCGGACAATATCGTCTTCCCCAAGATAGGGCCCGTTTTGCACTTCAATGATATGCAGGGCCTCTTGACCGGGGTTTTCTAACCGGTGACGGGTTTCGACAGGAATTCCTGTACTATGGCCAATGTTGAGATCAAAGACCTCGTCGCCCCTGGTCACCCGCGCCGTTCCGGTGATCACGACCCAGTGTTCGCTCCGTTGATGGTGCATTTGTAACGAGAGCCGCCCACCTGGCTTCACCGTCACACGCTTCACTTTGTAACCAAGTCCTTCTTCCAGAATGGTATAGGACCCCCAGGGCCGATGTACGGTCAGTTGCTCCATGTGTTCCGGCGCTTTCTTCCGCTTCAGGATGTCGACCAACTGCTTCACATCTTGCGCGCGGGATTTTGGACAGACTAATGTGGCGTCAGGCGTATCGACCACCACCATGTCGGTCAGCC
>JBKJZK010000465.1:0-1755 GCA_046715215.1 Nitrospiraceae bacterium | reverse complement strand
GAAACGCTCTCGGCTGAACTGGAAGAGGTCAAACAAAAGTTAACGGCATTCGCGTAACAGGAAACTCCGCGAGACTGGCGAGAGTAGCGGGAAAAGCGAGACACGCGAAACCAGAGCTTGCTCGTCGCGCCTGTCGCGCTCTTAGCAGGATGCTCAAAAAGGCCGTCCAGCAAGGCCGCAGGCGAGTCGAAACCGGAGGCGTACCCTCTGGGGCGCACGGTGCGACGAATAAGGAGCACCAAGTCTGTGCGCGCCGCCGAGCCGGTGAGGCGGCCGGGTACCCCGTTGAGGATTTCGATGAGTCGAGAACGAAGCTGGCGGGCTTTTTCAGCATCCTGCTAGCTAGAGGACTTGACCGTTTCTTCGAGGTAATAATACAGCCAGCGGTTCTTCTCTTTCGTGACCAGCTCGTCCCAGATCACGCCGATCAGAAACCCCTTCTCCCACGGCCTCACCCACGCGACTTTCCCGTCGAGCTTTTCCATCTGTTCCGCGCGATCCGAATCGAGAAACGCCAACGACACGGTCACCGGCTGGGCCATCGCCAACTTCTCTTTCGTGTGCAACCCCGCGCCGACTCTATTGACGTTATCCAACACGGCCGTAATCGCCTTGGCTCCGCTCTTCGGGGAAATCAGCGCAGAACCGACCAGGGTCGCCCGAACAAACTTGCGCCGTTCGTTCGCGGCGGCTATCGATGCCGTTGATTTCAGATTCTCCCGTTTCACAAGCCTAAGTATAACCGATTAGAAATCTTTGTCCACCACCCTGTAGGGCCCCCGATTAGGTGTCTTTAGGCCGGTAGTAGCGATGCCCCTTGAGCGATTCCGGAAGGTGCTCCTGCTGCGCCTTGGCCTGGGGATCATCATGGACGTAGCGATACCCCTTCCCGTACCCAAGCCCCTTCATCATCGAGGTCACGGCATTCCGTAAATGAAGCGGAACCCCAAGATTTCCATGGGTTTTTGCGTCTTCCATGGCCTCAAGAAGCCCGCTATAGGAGGCGTTATCTTTTTGCCTGGTCGCGAGATAGGTCGTCCCCTGGGCCAAATTGATCTGCGCCTCGGGGAGCCCCACAAACTGCACGGCCTGAGCGACCGCAGCCGCGATCACTAGCCCCATCGGATCGGCATTCCCCACGTCCTCGGAGGCAAAAATAACCAGGCGCCGGGCGATAAATTTCGGGTCCTCCCCCCGTTCCAACATACGCGCGAGCCAGTAGAGGGCGCCATCCGGATCAGAATCGCGCAGGCTCTTAATATAGGCAGAGATGACGTTGTAATGCTCTTCACCGGATTTGTCGTACCGGATTGATTTCTTCATCAGCGCGGCTTCCAGCGCCGCTCCATCGATCAGGCGCATGCCGTCAGGCCCAGCCGGTTGCTGTGTGACCACAAAATCCAATGCCGTCAGGAGCGCCCTCGCATCGCCGTTGCCATAGGCAATCAGTCGTTGCCTGGCGTCGGATGACAGGCGGGCATTCCACTTCCCCAACCCGATCACAGGGTCCGCGAGCGCCCGGTCCAGAATATGCCCCAGGGCCTCATCTGAAAGGGGCCTGAGCACAATGACCAAGGAGCGAGACAGGAGCGGTGAGATCACTTCAAATGAGGGATTCTCCGTTGTCGCGCCAACCAAGATGACCGTCCCCCGCTCGACATGAGGCAGAAAGGCATCTTGCTGCGCCTTGTTGAAGCGATGAATCTCGTCGACGAAAAGAATGGTCCGTTGGCCGTTGATCGCCTGACGTTGCTC
>JBKJZK010000464.1:0-11427 GCA_046715215.1 Nitrospiraceae bacterium | reverse complement strand
GAAACATGCTGCAGGACATACAACGAGGCGAACTCACCGATCCAATAGAGAAAGAGTCCCGCCGAAATCACAGCAAGCCCCCACCATGAGTTTTCAATACCGCCTACAGCGATGCGATGCCTTGCCTGCCAGATTAAGAACAGACTGATCAGAGGGACAAACATTCCATGGCTATAGTCTTCGCTGCCGATCCAGTAGCCGTACAGAAAGACAAGGCTGTCGGCATACAGGTATCCCAGTGAGAGTGTGGCCAATATTGCAATGAAGCCTGGAAGAAGCTTGCTACTCATAAGAAACGCTCAAATGTAAACGGAATTAGATCTGGATGACCGCGGTGAATACTCTGGATGCCTGATTGAAGGTCGTATAACAACCTTTTCACGATCGCTTCAGACGTCCTCAGGGGTCACTTCTTCACTCCTATTCACGGTGGAAACGGCACAACAAACGAAATGGTTGTATTTTTCCCCCTAAGGCTACACCTAAGCCTTACACTTCCCATAGAACCAGATTGCTTGAACTTGTTCCTCATAAAGAACGGGCTTGATACCTCCTACTGAAGTACCAAGCCCTGGTTCAAAGGATACCTTCTTGTCGTCTACGCCTGAGGCCCGCGAAGGTTTCGCAACCCTCCGGCGCCAAGACCGACCAAGGAGATGAGACCAGCGCCGAACAGGAGAACCGCCGCCGGCAACGGCACTGCCGTGAGGGATGTCAGCATTCCTTGAACCACTTGACCACCCGGTACAAATACCAGTCGCCACTGGTTAGTTGTCAAGAATGACGATAGGCTTGGGACAGTTGTTGGATATTGAGAATCAAACGCCGTAGCAGTCCCATCTTCAAGAAGGATATCGAACCTCGTGGGAGTGACCCCGTCTACCGGGGCACCAGAAGTCAGTGTGTTCACAAACAGCCCACCTCTATCGAAGGCAGGATCAAGGTTACGGATTTTGATCCGATTGTCGGTTTGCCCAAAGGTCGCAACATACGGGGTGCCCGTGCCGATCGACACGCTCAGGTTTGTAATGACGTTGTCGTGTCTTGCGATGTTCAGTGATGGGTTGCTGTCCGTCGATGCACCCAGCGGCGAACTAACGGTGAAAAACCCCGACATCGGCTGACTTATGGCGAGCGAGGGCACGTCGGAATCCATGACAATTCCGGTGAACGAAAACTGTATCGGGGCTGCTCCTGCCGTCCCGGACACGACAAGTCCAGAAAGAATGATGCCCAGGGAGAGGGCGAGCACCCGCACTTGCATTGATATTGCTGATTCTAATTGTACTGTTTTCATTGATCCTCCTTTTTAGGTTGCCAGCGCAGCCATTTTTTGTTGCGCAAAATTATGATTTACAGTGGTACATGTGCATGCCTGGTAGGGGAGCAAATCCCAGACCGCCGGGGTCCACCTGTTATGTCATTGTATAATCACGAGGCGACAAAGATTGTCGGAGGGCATTGTATATACATCCCTACAAGGCCTGTTCAATTCTGAATCAGGCACAAGATGGCACGAAAGATGTCAGAATATTGCACGTTATCACATAAAACGGCACAGCCGGCGCTGAGGCGCCGGCTGTGCCATGAAGACAATGTCGTGCTGCCTATGCGAGGCTGTTTTTCTTGCCGCCAGCTTCCGGCCTCAAGACCGACCAAGGCCACAAGCCCACTTACCGACAGACGACCTGCATGACCTCGGCGAGTCGTCTCGCCAAGACCTGGCGGTCGAAATGCTCCAAGACATAGCGTCTGCCACTCGAACCAAGTTCCTGGCACAGCGTAGGATCGTGATACAATTTGAGTACCTGGATGGCCAAATCTTTTGAGCTTTCTGGTTCAATGCAGATGCCGCCACCGGCTGACATCACGAGTTCAGCGCTCTCCCCTTCCACTCCTAGAATAATCGGTTTCTCCATCGCCATACTCTCAAAAATCTTAGAGGGAAGGACCGTCTTGAAGAGAGCGGACTTCTTGAGTAGCACGAGGCTCACACTCGAAAGAGACCAGAGCTCCGGCATTTTCTTCTTCGGTTGCTGATCGAGCATCACTACGTTGGACAGCTTCTTCTCATCCCGCATGGTCACAAGCCGACTCCGTTCGGCGCCGTCGCCGACAAGAAGAAACACAATGTCCTTCCACTCTCTTAATTCATGGGCAGCCTCCAAAACCGTTTCAAGGTGGTGCGCCATTCCGTGGGTACCGAAATACGAGGCCACGAACTTCCCTTCGAGTCCTAATTCACGTGAAAGGTCCATATAGCCATGCGGAGGCTTCTTATAGAGAGAGAAGTCCACTCCGTTCTTGATGACCGTCACCTTCTTCGAGGAAATGCCTGTCGCCAGTATATGCGCCTTAAAGGCATCAGTCACCACTACCAGATGGTCCGCCTTGCGATAAACAAACAATTCCAGACCTTCGAGCAAGCGAATAACCGGACGATTGGTGATCGCTCCGACAGCTACGATCGACTCAGGCCAAAGGTCGCGAATTTCAAGTATCCAGGGAGTACGCTTGAGGCGGCTGACAGGATAGCCTGCGAGCCCGTTGAAGAACTGTGGCGACGTGGACAAAACGACATCGAAGTTGGACAGGAATGGCGCGACACACACTGCCACAACCATATAGGAAAGGTAGTTCAGCGTCCGTTTCAGAAATCCTTCGTTCGCCGTGACATAGGTCCATACGCGAACGACTTGAATGCCATCTTTCTCTTCTCGCTGAAACAACTTATTGCGATATCCCTCATAGACCGTCCCGCGTGGATGATTCGGTACGCAGGTGACGACGGTCACCTCGTGCCCGTCTTGAACCCATTGTTTACAGTGTTCGTATGTTCGAGACGCCGGGGCATTCACTTCCGGTGGAAAGTAATGTGAGAGAAACAGAATTCGCATCGCGATTTTGATGTACTATTGACTCCGACTGCTGACTTTCTGAATTCGATAACTCAAAGCAAGGGGGATTTCCCCTGAACAGGTGAAGACAATCACATGATTCTCGCGTTTCAAACCGAATTCGGGGAAAAACCATCCCTGCCCCACCCTCATATGGCTTAGCCCTAGGGCCCCAATGATCGCCATGGTGCTGCCGTTTGGCTCAACAACTCGAATACCTACCTCACTCTGGACAACCTGGAAATCAGGATGGATATGAATATAGCTTTCCATCCTGTGTGTCCCGCTCCCCTCCAACATGTCCTTAATCACCCAACTCCCCTGCACATCATAGGATATACGCCTCTTATGGATAGGCCTGCCAGCCAATCTCGCGTACCCGTCGTGCGCTCCCTCGAACATTACCGATCCGTCCAGCTGCTTTTCGAAGAAGGCCCGGATTGGTTCCGCCCGGCGCGCCACGCGAAAGACCCCCCAAATCTCTGACTGCTCTTCCCCATCGACCACAACCGTATTGTGGGCTCGGGTGCTTCGCGCATAGGCCCGCTCTGAGCTCAGTTCATAGTCAAAGATACCGCTGTCAACGATGACTCGTCGGCCATTGATGGCCAATTCATAGCTAAGGGTATCGCAATGAGCGTGGCCAGGCTGATAGTCTGGGCCGATGCACCCGCAGTCTATGATGATCACGTCCTCCCCATTGCGGCAGACGTAATATCCGCTCTGTGGTTTCTCATGTATGATTAGATCAGTTAGCTGGGGAGGAGGTTCATACCCAATCACCCTCCTCGCGTAGTCGAAGATCTGACTGGGAGTTGGGGCTATCCCGAAGGCTGAGTCGTTGAAAAGAGGGATCTCCTTGTCCGGCAAGCAGATGTCGTTAAGGAAATTGAGGCTGGCTGTGACTCTTTGTCTAAGCTGGGCTTTTTCCTCGGCAGGGATTGCCGTCTGTGAGTTTTGTATGAGATTCAAGACGTCAAGATAATCACTCACACAAATCGAATGGTACATAGGGCTTCGTTCATAATGTCCCCCGTCAGCTAGAAACTGCTCTTTCAGTTCCTCTCGCAGTATCTTCAACCCTTTCTTCATCCACCTGCCCGCATCAGCCCCTTCGAAATACATTCCGGCGAAAAACAGGGCCACCCCATTTTTCAGATAGTGATTTGCGAGGATGTGATATTCAACATTCTTTTCTAACCATAGGGTCTGCTTATAAAGGCTTTGGAGCCACTCTTCCTGTACAGCCGCGTCATTCTGCAGAAAGAATTTGATCCAGTTCACAATGCGCAAGGAAAGAGTATACGGCTCCCACCCGTCACCAGTCCCGGGAGGATTCTTCGCGATCCAGTCTGAGATCAGGTGGGCCTTCGCACCATGTGATCGACCTGCATCGAAGAGGTAGTCAAAGTAGTGCAAGTTGTACCGCCAAAGTTTGGACAAATCTTTGCTGGCCCAATCGATGCTTCCATCGGGAAAGGTCTTCTCCTGATTCAAGAAATAGAATGCGTGATCTGCACCCGGCGGGAACAAATGTGGAAGGCACGGGCTGAGTCCCACACCAGGCCGCAGTCGTAATCCATGAATTTGAGACAACTTAGTGGGAGACGGCAGCAGGCGCCTGCGAATCAAGGCGAGGAGTTGCGTTGGACGCAGATATACGAGGGTTCTCGCGTTGAGCAGCAATCGTTTCATGGCGAGAGAGACTACGCCAGTGCATCCACAATGTCGAAGCTTGTACGTGTCACTTCCACCAGTTCTTCGAATGGAATGGGGGCTGGTTGGCCCAAGCGAATGGCGTCGACGAAGGCTGCTGCGCAAGCAGCCTGTCCCTTATCCTGGCGCCAGAGGTTCATATTGCTGAAACCCGGCCACCCATAGCCGCGGAGACTCCGGAAGTTATCGAGTTGAAGAATGCGCCCCGCGCCAAATACCTCCAACCGTTCTTTGGGGAACGACTTGTGGCCATTCGAGAGGTAATGCACGGTCCCCATCGATCCGTCTGCAAAACGGAGAGTGAAGGTCACTTTGTCCGCGCGCATGCCTTGCCCCTGGGTGCCAAGGACCCCCACCTGCACAGACACGATTGGAGCACCGGCTAAGAAACGCAACAGATCGATGAAATGGCACGCCTCCCCGATGATGCGGCCTCCGCCTACCTCAGGATCCTGTGTCCAGTGCTCCGCCGGGATGCTCCCGGCATTCACCGTCATCACAAATGTTTTTGGTTCTCGCATCCCTGTCAGAAGGGTCTTTATCTTCTGCACCTGGGGTGAAAACCGCCGGTTGAATCCCACCATTAGCAACAGCGCCCCTGCTTCTGCCCCAGCGGCAGCGGGACCTGCCTGGGGAGCATTCACTTCGTGGAATATCTTCTCAATCTCCTCCAACCCTTGTCGCGTAATTGCCAGCGGCTTCTCTACGAAAACATGTTTTCGTGCGCGTAGTGCCTGACACACATACTGGGCATGGCTGTCGTGCCGTGTGGCTACGACCACAGTGTTCACCTCGGCATCCCTCAGCAGCGCTCCGCTGTCCGTGGTGGTCTCCTCGAAGCCGTACTTCTTCCCCGCATGAACCCCGCTCACCCCCTTAGCGGATGCCACCGACTTCAGAATCACCGACGTCCCCTTGAATGCTGGAATGAGTACCTGCGAAGCATAGCTGCCCGAGCCGATGAATCCCACAACGACCGAATCTGCCGGCCTCGCGGCCCGTGGCGAATCCCCAGTCAGGCGCACCGTGGAAGTCCGCAGTGACTCGAGTGATTGTTCCGCCACCCCAGGATACTTGAGCAATATCCCCAAGGAACTGCCGCCTTTCGCCACCACCTGATACGCCTCCTCCGCATGGGACAAATCAAAGCGGTGGGAGATGAGCGGCGCCACATCCAGACTACCCGCTGCCATCATATCCAGCACCGCCTCAAAGTTACGCTGCTCCGTCCAGCGCACGAAGCCCACGGGATAATCCTGTCCTCCTTCCTCGTACAGCGGGTCATAGCGTCCAGGTCCGTAGGAGCAGGAGACCTGCAAGCTGAGTTCTTTCTCATAGAAATCGGCCCGCGATAGTTCCAATCCAACGACGCCGACCAGCACGATACGTCCGCGCTTGCGGCACATGAGTGCGGCCTGGTGCATCGGCTCGTTGCTCTTGGTCGCCGCCGTTACAATCACTGCATCCACCCCGCGCCCCCGGGAGAATCGTGTGGCGGTTGCCACCGGATCATCACCGCGCGACAGATCGACGGTTTCGGCGCCGAATTGTCGCGCGAGCTCCAGTTTTACGGGATCCATATCAATGCCTAACACACGGCATCCATGTGCGCGCAACAGCTGCACGGCGACCAGCCCGATCAGGCCAAGACCTGTCACGACAACCGCTTCGCCTAGCGTCGGTTGGACCAAGCGAATGCCCTGCAGTGCAATGGCGCTGATCACCGTGAAAGCCGCCGCCTCGTCGCTCACAGTCTCCGGCACCTTCGCGCAGAGGTTCTTCGGCACGCATACCACTTCCGCGTGCTTCCCGTTCGACGCCACCCGGTCGCCGACCGAAAACCCGGTGACCCCCGCACCCACCTCCATCACTACGCCCGCATTGCAGTAGCCCATCGGCAACGGCTGATCCAGTTTGTTGCGCACAGCATCGAGCGTCGGCATCAAGCCGTCGGTCTTCACCTTGTCCAAGACCATTCCGACCTTCTCCGGTTGCTGGCGTGCCTTATCAATGAGATTGGCCTTGCCGAATTCGACCAACATTCGTTCGGTGCCTGCAGACACTAACGTGCAAGCCGAGCGGATCAATACATGCCCTGGTTGGGGGCATGGACAGGGAACGTCGACCACTTCAGTGGCGCCAGTCTTCAGACTTTGGAGAATTTGTTTCACAAGCCCCTCATCAGCAAATCGTCATGAGTCAGGTGATCGAACAAGGACAATACGCCCCAATTCAGACTATCCATCTCGTTCAACTAGTGTATCAGCCGTCGGTCGACGAAGGGTATGCTTCGAGGATGACTTGTCCGGTATGAAGGTTTTGCAACAAGTGTTTCACAATGTCGCCGGCTTGCGTGATCAACATGAAAAGACCTAGGTGCGGAAAGTACGTTCGAATCAACCATCGCGGCCAAAGGATACGAGCCAGCGTGAGGAGCAAGCCCTGATGCCGCTGGCCCGCCTCGGAGGAAAGTAAGTCGCCGTGCGTAAGCACCGTCGAAATCTTTACGGCTTCGAAGTGCGAGAAAAGTGCCCGCGCCTCGCCGATTGAGTAGGCCTTGGTGCCGGGACTTTCCAGGTATCGGGCGTAAATTTCTTGCAGCATGGTCAGGGGTTTGCCTCGGAGAAGGGCGTATCGTACCCACAACATGAAGCCGACGAAACTCCATTTGTGATAGATCATGATTTTCGCCTCCCCGCCCGGCTTTAGAATTCGAAAGACCTCGGTGATGGTTCTTGCTGTATTGGGTGAATGATGAAGCACACCCCAGGAATAGACAAGGTCGAAGGTATTCGCTCCAAAAGGAAGTTGTTCCGCATCGGCCACTTGCAAATCCGACAGCAGCCCCAGTAGCTGGAAGCGGTGGCGGGTGCGTTCGATAGCACGTTCGGTTAAATCAACACCAGAGAGGAGAGCCCCATGCTCAGCGAATGTCTGGTGATCCGCGCCGAGACCCACGCCGATTTCGAGGACCTTCTTCCCCTGCCAGCGCTGGAATTGAGCAAAGGATAGGATCTCAGGCTCGAGTACATACCGAGTCGCACTGTGTTGCGCGAACCCTTCCTTGGTGTGTTCGGGGAGCAACACGCGTTCTCCGCAAGAGGCCTCATTCCAAAAATCATGTACTGCCTTCTTTGGGACATCCATGCGTCACTCACACTTTATAGAGCTTCCTGGCGCTGATTAACATGAACAGCCCTAGACAAGAGAAAACCGTTTGAATTGACCACCGCGGCTAAATTCATTCGTGCCGTCGTCAAGAGGGTATCGATTGCTTGCTTAAGGCTATCCGTCTCGCTCCACTAATGTACGGCCTTGCCGTCCACGAAGAGTCGGCACCATAGTTCGGTGCACATGATCGCGAAGATTGTGTAGCTGGCATCGACGCGGTCAGCTCGGTTGAGTTCAACTAACTGGCGGACTCCAATAGGATCAAACAGCCCCCGTTGGGTAAAAGCCTTGCTTGAGAAAAGATCATCCACGGCATGCGCCAGTTCATGCTTGATCCAGTGTCGTATTGGTGCCCCGAAGCCTGTCTTAGAACGATAGATCACATCATGAGGCAGGTAGGGTTCGGCAACCTTCTTAAGAATCCACTTCCCTGTTGCCCGGTGCTGCTTAAAGCTGGGCGGGAGGCGTGCGGCGACTGCCATCAGGTCTGGATCGAGATAGGGAACGCGAACCTCAACTCCTGCTGCCATACTCATTTTGTCAGTATAGTTGAGGTTGTGGTCTGTCAGAAAGAATTTGGCATCGAGGAAGAGCATTTTGGTCAGACTGTCAGTGCCCTGGGACAACTCTCGTAAGGCTTCAACCAGTGGTGACGAAGGAAATCGCAGGGCGCGGCAATCCCTCAGTGCTGGTCCGCAAAGTGTGCGGGCAACGGCCGGGGGAAGCCAATAGAAATAGCTGGCGATGCGTTCATTTCCGTCCAAGTGTGCATATTGGAATGCTTTGTTTACCCGCCGCAGCATAGCACGAGAAGTCGGAAGGTGGGAGGTTGTCTGACTGATCATCTGCCGAAAAGGGCGCGGAATCCAACTCCAGTACTGTTCCTGCGCGAGTGCGTAGTGGCGACGGTATCCTGAGAAGATATCATCTCCGCCTGTTCCCGATAGGAGGACCTTGATCCCGTGTTGGCGCGCCAGCCGACTGATAAGGTAGACGTGAAGGGCTGCGGGATCTGCTTGCGGTTCGTCCAGGTGATAGAGCATTTGCTCCAACATCTGAATCATTTCTGATCCGACCGCGATGGTGTGAAGATCAACTTTGAGATGTGCGGCGACTCGTTGAGCATAGGGGAGATCTTCAGTATGGCCTTCTCGTGCGAAGGCCTGATCTCTAAACCCTATCGTGAAACATTGCAGTTTCGCATCCGGCACCAGTTCTTTGACCATTGCGACCAGAAGACTCGAATCCAGACCTCCAGAGAGGAAGGCGCCCACCGAAACGTCGGCGACAAGTTGGCGCCTCACGGCGTTCCTGAGGCCCCCTGTGACCTGATCCAGTGCTTCAGATACAGATTGAACCGGCGGGCGCAAATCATAAGGCAGTTGATAGAAACACCAGGTTTTCTTCAGCTTTCCCTGCTCGACGATCATGGCATGTCCTGGCTCCAATTTCTTAACGCTCTGCAGCATCGTGTGAGGAGCGGGACACCATAGATAGATCAGATGATAGAACACCGACTCTGGGTCCAGGGAACGGTCGAGTGTGGGCTCTTCAAGCAGGGATTTGAGTTCACTCGCGAAGAGAAACCCCTTCGGGGTCTCAGCATAGTACAGCGGTTTGACACCGACTCCGTCTCGTGCCAGGAACAATCTGTTGCGAGGCGCGTCCCAGATCGCGAAGGCAAACATGCCGTTGAGCTTGGGAAGCATTTCCTCGCCATCCCGAAGGTATAGATTCAGCAACACTTCTGTGTCCGATGAACTCTTGAACCCAAAACCATCGGCCTCGAGTTCCTGGTGCAGTTCACGATAGTTGTAAATCTCGCCGTTAAAAACGATCGCCGCTCGCTTGGTGACATCCCACATGGGCTGATTCCCTGAGGGAGAAAGATCAATAATCGACAAGCGACGGTGGGCAAGGCCGATCCCCTTCGCGGGTAGATGGCAAACCCCTAAGTCGTCAGGTCCCCGGTGAGAGATCTTCCCATTCATGCGGGTTAACAGGTCGAGCCCTAAATCACCGGAAAAACCGGCTATGCCACACATAGTCTGTAGACTCCTATCAGATAGCGGAAATATCTTTTGAAAATGTCTGACAGAGAAAACAGGCCTTCCCTCCTGCAGGACACGCCCATCCTCGTTGCGAACGAACTCAGGTACACGCTGGATCCCGCAACTGACAGATATGTATTATTCGAGACCACGCGATGCCTCTCAAACTTTGTCGGAAACCGCTTGCAGAAACAATGCACGATTTGCCTCAAGTAATGACGGATCATTGAGGCGATCTGTAGCAAAGTCCAATACCCGTTGACGCCAAGCAACTCTTCCTAGTCCCACTTTTTGCAACGCTTCCTCGATAGCCTCCAGGAAAGCTGCCTCCCCGTTTTCCAACGGCAAGTCCCAGCCGACCCCCTCATTGCGCAAATTACGCCACGGAGTCTGGTCGGACAACAGTACTGGCGTTCCCGCTGAGACGGCCTCCGCGATGACATGCCCATAGTTTTCGCCACGAGTCGGGAGGAAAAACAAGTCATACCCAGCAAGTATCTTGGTCACCTCGGAATGATCCGCGACGCCACGGTAACGTACCACTACATTCTTGGGCATGGCCTGGATCTGGTCCTGACATTTCTTCCAATAGGCAGGGTCCTCCAGCGTGCCCCAAATGTCGAATTGTATTGGCACACGCGTCTTGTCGAGCACCCTGAGCGCGTAATCCAGATTCTTCTTTCGTGATATTCGAGACAGGAAGACGATGCGCAACGGTCCGGATGCGTCGATTGCTCCACACGATGTCCGTTGTTGACCTGACATTGCGGACAGGTTTCGGGCGATTACCATCCTCGCCGCTCCGCCAAATTGCCGGCGAATCAGTTGCGCCTCATCTTCCGTTGAGGCGTGCCAGAGCACATTGCGATAGAGCCCCACTGTTCGCGCGACGGCAAGAAAAGCCTCCTTCTTCCACCTCTTCTTCCCTCTCAGAGCGCCAGGCGAACATTCACCACGCGGCGCCACAACAACCGGTTTCCTTTGTGAACCTGCAAGCCTCCGCGCAACCAATGGCAGCAAGGTATAGACAGGGTCAAACAGACTGTTGAGATAGAGCACATCGTGCGGTGTTTCCCGTATCAGGCGCGCCCATGTAGATAGCCCGCCTCTCTCTGGCGAAACGTAGTATACCCAGGCCTTACGCACAAACATCCACGCATCTGAAGTAATGCCATAGTTAGGGGCCGCATCGAGGAAATCACGGTCGGAAGTCACAATTCGGAACTCAAACTCATCGCCCAGCGCTTCAACTACGTTTGCAATCGTCCTCACCGGGCCTCCAGACTTATAGCCCGGCAGGTAATAGTGGACAAAGATGAGGATGATTGGCCTGGTCATAATTAAAGATCGGGCGAGGTTTCCATCACAACCCGACGCAATCCCCATGGAAAGCCTTTCCATGAATGTCTTTATGAGCCCTCATGGTATTTTTTCATCTGAAGCACTCCGCCACCAAGTGCAAATGCCAGTGATGTGACAATCAGGTTCCCAAAGACGTCATGTGTGTTTGCCCACAACATGATTGAACCCAGCCAGATGGCGAAAAAAAGCGCGACCACTTCGTTATCTTGACGGCGTCGAGAGACAACTGA
>JBKJZK010000463.1:0-11140 GCA_046715215.1 Nitrospiraceae bacterium | reverse complement strand
CTACCACTTCTAATCGACAAAACATCTGCACATATAGGACAGTATGAGAACTCCACGCAGGGTGCTCAAAAAGGCTGTCCAGCAAGGCCGCAGCGAGCGAAGAGGCGATGAGGTACGTACCGCACTTCGTGTGGGCCGTTCGCCCTTTGAATGAATCTTGCGAACGGAAAAGCCCCTCCAGTGTTCCGATATCCAAGGGGCTCAATTCTATGCGTTGAGCCTCTGAACGATGCGAGAACGCCGCATGGGAAAAGGCGCGTCTTGGCGCGCCGGGGTTGGGCGGGTGAAAAGAGCGACTATTTCAGCATCCTGCTAGTAAACCGACGCGGTTCCGTGTAGCCTGAGCACGAAACCGCCCATGAAAATTTGTCCATCATGTCGCCAGGAACTCCCGGAGATTAGCCGCTACTGTTCGCAGTGTGGCCAACGGCTTCATGCAGACCCCGTTGACCTCCCGTCGCCACGACGCGTCGAGCCACCAAAGGATCGGCTGAATTTTGAATTTCTTTACGGCATGGTGGCTATGCTGTCCCTCGCGATCCTATTCCCACCCTGGGAAACCCCGCCGTCACAGGCTCCTGAATTCCTCGGCCTGCACTTCATCCTGACCCCACCGACGCTCGATGCCATCGTGAGCCGACTGTTGCTGTCGATAGAACTCGTCACCATCGCCATCGCCGGGCTGTATGGATCTTTCCTCTTCCGGCAAAAACCCTAGCAGGATGCTGAAAAGGGGGCGGGATGGCTGGAACGATCCCCTTGCTCGCGCAACGCGCGGCCTCAGAAGGCCCTCGTTGGACGTGCGCAGTTGGGATCATCCCAGCCACCCCTTATGAAGTGACAGCTCGCTGCGGCCTTGCTGGGACAAGGCGCGTTCCTTGGGAGAAGAGGCTGTCTTGGCAGACTCAGGACGGGCGGGTGAAGTAGCCGCCGGGGTTGGGCGGGTGAGAAGGCTGGGCTTTTTGAGCATCCTGCGTGGTGTACGGCGTGGCCGCAGAATTTTTCCGAAGCCTGCTAGCGGGTTAATAGTAATCCATCATTGGTAGGTGAAGAGAGGGCGGGCCGTCCGCAGCCAGTGACTATTGACTGCTGACCAGCGACGCTGCTGCTTCATCGATGAGCCATGTCAGCGCCTCGCGCCCTCCGGCGTGAACAATCGCCGGGCCTCCCGCCAGCAACACCTTGCTGCCTGCTTTCCCCTCTCGGAACCCTGTTCGCAACTGCACGAGGCGCTTGGCGATGTCGCCGATAATATGCCCGTGGGGACGCTCCGCCGAGACCTGCGATTCCATGAAGCTGAACACATCGCGGTCACGCGGCCGTTGGAGCGGGATCACCCGCACGCCCTCACGACCAGTCACAATCAGATCGCCTCGCGTAACCTGACTCATTGGGATGGTGCGGGCAGTCAGGCCCACGGGGTCCACGCGAATTCCCAGATCCAGCTCGATCCCCTCCACCTCCACCCACTGGTCACGCACTCGCACCTGGGTGGATAAATAGGTTGTCGCGTAGAACTCATCGGGAAATATGCCGTCCGCCGGCGCCGCACTCAGCCGGCAATCCCGTTCGCTCTCGACCGACGCGCCGTGAGGTTGAATGGCATGGAGAATCTCGCTGAGCAGTTTCGCAGAGGAGGCCCGCACGATGATTCTGGCGCGCGACGGCTCCTCGCGGGTTTTGCCGATCTGCATATCTTGAAGATCGAATGTTCCGCCCATCATCAGAATCGTGTCCAGACCTTCGCCAGGATCAACGAATCGATGATGTGGCCTCGGAGCAGGACTGTTTCTTGGTCTTGCATCATGGATTAGACTCCCACACTGGTAGGCTCCGCACAGATTCTACCACCCAGCTTCAACAGCTGTAGAGCGGATACTGACTTTGTCCCGAACATTCACTTGCTTCTATGTGGGGCCAGCCGCTTCTGTTTCTCCTCAAGGGTGGTTGAAGTGATCATCCCGTAGGCTGCTCAAAATGGCCGCCCAACAAGGCCGCAGGCGAGAAGAAACCGGAGGCGTAGCCTCTCGGCTACGTTGAGGATTTGTTCGAACCGAGAACGAAGTTGGAGGCCATTTTCAGCGGCCGATCAGTCGGTCTTCATGAGTTCACGCAAGACATTGGTCGCATAAGCACCGGGTGGAAGTGAAAAGGAGAGCGTGAGCACAGTGCCATCCAGAGCCCATTCCAAATCGGCAAGGGGGATTCGGAGCGAGCGCCGTTCACCGCGAAACCCGCAGGCCTTCGCAGCTTCAGTGAGACTCTCCGCCGTGGCCCCGCTCTCAGCAACCACGGCCCGTTCGATCTCGCCCGGTTCTCCGCCGGCCCACGAAACGCGCGACCCGAACAAGATGCCGGTGGGACTGATCTCGAACCGATCGGCTCGTGGCTGTTCCTTCACGGCATCCTCGACCAGAAAACAGGCGCCGTTCTCCATTTTCATGGCCCAGTCTCCAACCAAAACATGATCGAGTCGATCCAGTCGTCTGGCTAACATGTCATTAAAGAAATGCGATTGATAGGCGTTGAGGTACCACATGCGCTTGGACCGGCTTAACCTGTTTCGGCGAGAAGGGTCCACCAGTAATTCGGCTCCGATTTGATAATTCTGTCCGCTCCGCCCTTGGCGTTGCGGGCCGAAATAGTTCGGCACGCCTCGTTGCACAAGCATGTCTGTGACCGGGGGTACCGTTTCGCGGGCATGCGTGGCGACATCCCGAATCACCAACCGAAAATGATTGCCTGCATGATGCCCAGGACGCAAGCGATTGCGATGCCGGCCCAGCACTTCCACAGACAAGAGCTGCTCGTCCACTTTCAGTCGATCCAGCCGTTCCGGCGTGACACCCAGAAGCGAGACCATCTGCGTGGTTACGGCCCGGGCGTCTTTGAGGCCTGCCACTCCAATCGCTTGCGCTTTCACCCCCAAGACCGAAGACAGTCGCAGGACAAGATCCGGAGTCGAGAGCAGGCGTTTTCTGATCTTGACGTAGAGATGCTCACCCTCTCCACAAGGAAGATAAAGCGGGCGTTCTTCGACCTGGAAGTCTTCCGGAAGAGTCCGCATCTGTCCGCCGATGCCCGGCAGCGCCGCTGTCAAAAAAGGCATGGTCATGGTGCAATCGACCTCTTCTTCATTTGCGCGTGATCACCCTCACCACTCGATCAATCTCGATGAGGGGAGAGACGACTTGCATGGTATACTTTTCCTATGTTTTGTTACCCAATGATAGTCCCACGGCCTGAGGCCCGCCTGTTAGCCGCAGGGGTGTTCCTCACCGCTCTGATGTTTGCTCTATTCCCAGACGGCTCGTCGGGCAGAGAGAACACGATCTTTCAACAGTTCACTCAGCACATCGGCCGGCAGATCCACAAAGACAAACAGGCCTTTGCCCGAGCGAACAGCTGTGTCGCATGGTTTTATAAGGCGAAAATGACGCCTCCCCCGGCCGTGCAAGGAATCGGCTGGAACGCCACTCCTTCATCCCAGCCCGAAGTGGATTGCCTGCACGACTATCCAGGCGGGATGGACGATGCGCGAGCTGATTTTGCCAAGACACAGTCATTGCTCTCGGTCAGTCTGACCTTCTACGAATTCGCCTTGGTGGCCGACCGGAATGATGATGCGGACTACAGTCCCGCCGAAACTCTAGACTTGTTCCGCTCCCTCTCGCTCTCGTACCATGACGGGGATCCGACCCTGAATCAGGTTATGGCACTGACGGAGCGGTTTGACAGCTGGTACCGCAGCCGCAACATGGACGCCTTGATGCAAGGCATGAGTGATCTCTATGAACGAGGCTATCGCGTGACCCTCTCCGATCGCGTCGAGCTGGATCGGGTGATGGGATGACGCGGCGCACAGGGTCCTGGCCCGATCGAGCCCGTTCCTTCATTGGACATTGTCTGAGCGAACCGTTCTATCGGCTCTTTAGTCTCGTTCCCCACTGGGAAGTCGGACTGTCCACACACGAGATTTCCCGGCTCACCTATGTGCACGGCCCCTTGGCCGGCCGGCGGGCCGTCCATCTGAGCGATCTACATCTCGACCGCTATCAGCCACGGCATGATCTTATCGTTGCAACCATCGACAAACTCCGCCCCGACTGGATCTTCATCACCGGCGACCTGCTCAACGTGCCGGATGGACTGCCGCATGTGTTTCGATTTCTCGCCGGCTTGCGAAAGATTGCGCCGGTCTTCGTCACTTTGGGCAACCATGATCACTACAGTGGCGTGCCGATCGATCAGTATTGCGAACTCGTCGATCGCCACAAGATCACCCTGTTGGTCAATCAGGCCACTTTTATTCCCACGGACTGCGGCGAGATCGCCATTGTCGGCGTCGACGATCCCTCGCTGCATCGGGCCGATTTAAGCTGTCTGCCACCGCGCGCACAGAATCGCTTCACCCTCTTGCTGGCCCATGCGCCGAATATCCTCGATCAGCTGGAAGACCACCACGCCGTCGATCTGATCCTCTGCGGGCATAGCCACGGAGGCCAGTGGCGCATACCCGGCGTGCCGACGTTCTGGCTCCCGCCTGGATGCAACGGCCGGATCGAGGGGCATCACGGAGAACCTGGCCGCCGGATGTATATCAATCGTGGACTCGGATGGTCGTTTCTTCCCCTGCGTTTGAATTGCACACCGGAAATCGTCTGTATTGAATGGGTGAACGAAAAGGCTTAACCCGCATGACTCATGACTGCTTGATCCGTTCCAGCGCCTCCTTCGATCGGCTCCTGACAGTTTGATCCCAATCCTCCTCCATGACAGTCGTCAGTTTCTCCTTCGCCTCACTGGCGCGCAACCGGCCCAATCCCAACGCCGCGCAGGAACGTACATAGGCGTGGTCATCTTCCAGCGCCTTCAGCAGAAGAGGGATCACGGTCCTATCGTTCAGAACACCAAGGTAACTGGCCGCCATTCCGCGAATCCGGTGCTGCTTGTCACCCAGCGCCCGCTGCAACGTCGTGGCAAAGAGGTCGCGCAACGCGGGCGTCACGGATTCCAACCCTTCGGCGCGGTACCCATTCACGTCAATTAGTGTATAGGCAATCTCCAGCTTCTTCTCCTGCACTGTGGCCCGTTCGAACGCGGCCATCAACTTCGCACGTTCACGCCGTTGCGCCCTGCGGCGATTGAACGCCCGGACCAACATCCACAGCCCCGCCGCGATCACCAGGCCAGCGAACGCCATAGGAATGGCTTGATCGATCACACACTCCTGGGTATCGAGCGACAGACGCTTCCATACCCAGACGCCGGCAATCACGACCCCGACGAGAACCGCGATGGCAGTCAGGTTGGTCCGGCCCGAATCAGAACGAGTGCTCATGGGGTCAGCATCATAGCAGGATGGGGAGAGGGATGGGAGGGGATGGAGACTGATGATCTTCTGTGCTCGCGCAACGCGCGGCCTCAGAAGGCCCTCGTTGGACGCGCGCAGTGGATAGATCAATCAGCCCCCATCCCTGAAGAGATAACGAGCAAGCTTGGAGGCAGCATTTATATTGTTCGACGAGCGCATTCGAGGATCGACCAGGCTGCCCTTGAGAAACAAGTAGGGATGAAGCCGATGCGCGGTGAAAGACTATTTAGCCCA
Organism: Nitrospiraceae bacterium; assembly: GCA_046715215.1. Taxonomy (GTDB): domain Bacteria; phylum Nitrospirota; class Nitrospiria; order Nitrospirales; family Nitrospiraceae; genus Palsa-1315. Next base: position 5,532 of record JBKJZK010000463.1, on the reverse strand, counting down.
CGCTCAAGGGAGAAGATAGAGGAGTGGTTCCTGCAACCTAGTTTTAAGCGACGGCTTCAAGGCCACGCTCCTGCACCAGGTGCAGCAACTTGAGGGCAGTGCCCGTCGGCCGCTTTTTGCCAATCTCCCACTTCTGCACTGTCGAAACGCTCGTGTTCAGGAGGCGAGCAAACACCGCCTGGCTGACCCGTGAGGACTCGCGGATGTGCTTGATTTGCCTCGGCTTCAGCGGCGAAACCGGAGGCAGACACAGGCGGTTGAGTTCGTGCAACGTGACCTGATCCATCACGCCCGCCTTATGGAGTCCCTTCGCCGTGTCACGGACGGCTTTAAGAATGGCTGATTGGGTTTTTCGCATCGCAATGCACCTCCATCAATTCTCCTGCACGCTCTGCCTGACCGAGCGCCTGTGCCGTCAGCGCCAGCAGGTGTGCTGCCAGTTGTTTCAATGCATCTTCTTCATCCTTATCGATATTGCTTCGCTCGTTCTTCGGAAAACCATACACAAACATCCAGCGAGTTCCCTTGTTGGTAGCGACCAGCGTGCGAAAGCCTCCTCGCTTCCCCTGTCCGGTCCGTGCAATCCGTTTTTTCAGCAGCCCGCCTCCGAGATCAGCGTCATACAGTCCTGCCCTCATTTCACGCACGGCAGCACACAGGCTGAGTGTGGTCAATCCTTGTTTGCGCGCCCAACGATCGAACCATCGGGTTGTATACACCGCCATGCCGCATCTCCCACGGTTCATTATATAGCACCAAGTGCTATGGGTGGCAAGTCAACCGTATGGACCGCGATCCGTGAAAGTAGCTCCGGTCGCACGAGCGCCACGCGCCCATCAATCGCTTCGAGTGAACGATCCACCAGCAGCAGGTGTGGCGTAAAGGATGGGAGGGCAGCTTGGTCGTCCTCCTGCTCGCGGAACAGAGGAGGGGATGGAGACTGATGATCTTCTGTGCTCGCGCAACGCGCGGCCTCAGAAGGCCCTCGTTGGACGCGCGCAGTGGAAGATCAATCAGCCCCCATCCCTGAAGATATAACAAGCAAGCTTGGAGGGAGTATGTATATCATTCGACGCGCGCACTCGAGGATCAACCAGGCTACCCTTGATAAGAAAGTATGGCATTGGGAGGAGGCGCGCAGCTGGGAATCCACCAGGCCTCCCCGTTTGGCCCGTCTCGTGCGTCCCGCCTGTCTGGCCCGTCTCGCGTCAAAGAAACCATCTCCCCAAGGAAAAAGGAAATACTATAACACCAGGAAGCGCAGGGGTTTCCGGTCTAACGAATGGCGTTCTGGCTTTCTTCATTCATGTCCTTCTTCTCATCATGCTTGGCAGGTTTCACCGTGGAATCTTTCTTGTCCGCCTCCAGCTTTGCGGCAGGAGGAGGGCTGGGGGTCGCGCAGCCGGTCACCGTGAGCAAGAGCATGGAGAGGACTACCGCCGCCACAATGGACATGGGACCTCCTTGATGATGACGGTTCTTGGAGTAGCGAAATAATCTCATCCCGAAATTGCCGAACACTCTTTGTCCTGTGCAGCCATGGAGAAGGAAGCGCGCATCAGGTCACTTTCTCCGACGTGTCACTACCAAGGTCACTCGCAATCAGCCGGAACTGTTCGAGCGCCGCTTCGAGATCTTCGGCGATTTCTTGGACGATGACGTCGGGTACGATCTATTGAAAATGGCTCCTGACATCGTTTTCGTCTTCTGCCTTCATGGCACCTTTTTCTGCTTCTTGACATTACTTATTTTCAGGATATCGAGCCGCATCCCATTGTGTGATGATGCCTTCAATGGGGGCGTTCTTGCTACCACTGTCCGTCAGCAATATAACCTCAAGCGCCGGCTCGACCGAGAACCTGCCCATTACCTCCTCCAAGGGAGCATCAAGCCTTTCGAAGTGAAAGATCGGTATTCCCCGCAGAAACGGGTCCTTTTCTTCAAGCACCATTTCCACTGTAACGGCTGCAAGGTTTAGCTCGGTCGAGTTCGTCTTGACTCGCCGACCAAGCCAGCGAGTGATCTCATTTTCCGTGATCAGACTGCCAAAGCGCCCGTCAGTGACCACGGGAAACTGCGAGAACCCATTTGCATAAGCCAGGGCGAGAACAACCGAGAGGGAGTCAGCAGCGGAGACTGTCTTTACGCTCCTGCAATAGCTCATTGAAACCGGTTCCAGCTTCCGAAGATGATCTCTAGTTTTGAGAAGAGCGCTGAGTGAACACGGCGCGACCGCGATGGGATAACCGAACGTGGTGTTACGCTGGTGGGTCAGCAGATTACGGATATCTGCCAGGTTTCGGAGCCGGTTCGCTGAATCGTTCCAAGACGGGTTCTTCTGCACGTACTCGTTGATCAACGTACTAACACCGGTCGGGTCATTAGCTCGCCGACGTAGTCTTTTCTTCAACGACGCCTCAACGTCGGCAAACAAGTGCAAGAATTCTTCGACGTCTTTGTGTTGGCGTTCGCTTAATCCACTTGCGATTTTTGGCATGATCCGCTCGATATGTTCCTGGAGGTTACCTACAGCTCTTCACCGTCTTCCGTTACTCCATCTCAAATCCCTGATTGTCGAATTTGTTAACACAACGTTCTCAGGCGTGCTGTTCGGGATCTCCGCCTCCGATTTCCAACTTCACTTTTACCCCTGCATGCCGAGACAGTGCCTGACACCGTTCCATTCTGGAATGACCCGGTTTCGGATTCTCAACGCATTATCCTTCATCGTCCTCGTCATCATCCGGCTCGTCATCCTCAACATCCACTGCCATGGCATCGACATAATCGCGCCGGACCATCCGAAGTGACCGTCGGGACTCTTGATCTACCAGAAAGAACCACCATCCATTCATTTGGTGGCCTACGATTTTACTGGCAGCGGGTGATGGGCTTTCGTACATCATACCATCGAGCTCCAAACGACCGTCAGAAAGCAGGGTAGCTACCTTGTCACTAAAGTTTTTCTTCCGAGGGTACAGGGACATCCCCGCCGTCAGCACTCCGGCGTTTATGAGATCGGCCAACTTAATTTTCTTTCGTCTATTTGCTTTTTGTCCGCCAAACCCAGATCGGTGACCTGGTGGAACCGGCCAGATTTCAATAATGGCTTCAATAAGTTCCTGTGTGCGTTCGCGTATAGCATCCTCACTCCATCCATCACGCCTATCCGCATTAGTCAAAACTTTTCGATTGAGAAATAGGACATCATGACCTTTGATACCCTCACGTTTCCCGCCGTCTCCGAGCCATGGCCCATTTGAGACCTTTGAATTGAGTCTGCCGGTCAATAACGTCAAATTGCCGAGAGTCTGGATTAAGGCATCCCGTCCCGCTTCGTCTTGATCGCCGTTTTTTAGCGGCCAATTGGTCTGCCATCTTCTTGGCATCACATGTTCTATAGCAAGCTTTCCTCGGGCCACACGCTCACCGCCCATGGCCTGTTGGCCGTTTTTCCATCCGCGGAAGTGGTCCTCGATCGCCTCTAATACCATGCGGAGTCGCCCACGCCGGAGACGACGGTAAGCCACCAAGGAACTAAGCTCTTCTTTTATCTCATCATCATCTGGCCAGTATCGACTTCCACTCGTCTGGCCAGCAAGGAAAGCTTCAACAGTGTCACCTGCACTGTGACGATTACCCTGCCTAACTTTGGATATCAGTTCAGCAACCACTTGGTTGTAGTTTTTCGTTGTAGCGCGCACAAGCATTCGGCGCACCATCCAACTTTCTACAACATTCAGTACTTTGAGTAGTTGGACATCTGAAATCTTTGTCTCTTCAGGATCAAGCAGACAGAGTATGAGCGGCTTGATCACTTCGCTCTCAAGCACGCTCGTGCGATAGCCGAACAGCCCAAGACGTTCTATTGGTCCATTGTATGTTGCTGACCGGATGATGAAATCCTTATAAGTCTCTGCCGCCTTATGAATTTGGACGAGGATTTGGGCCATAGTAAACCCAGCATCGTGATCGGAAAATCGCTTGAAACGATCGAATACCTCGCGTGCGACAACTTCTTCACCCGTACGTGCTGCCAACCAGTGATTAAAAAACACGGACGACCTCGGATAACGCAGACGCCCTACACTAACTTCGGTCTCCCAAAAGCCGGTCTCAAAGTCTTTCCATTGGGACTGGTAAGCTTCTTCGACATTGGTACCGGTCTCGAGCAGGCGCTGAAAGATCAGATTCTTGATCAAATCCGCGGCTGTAAGCTGAGCGCCACGAGCATTCAGCGTTTCGAAAATCTCCTGGGCATTCTCATCAGTGGCGAGGTCAATAACGACCAGCTGCAAGAGCTCACGCACGGTGGTTTCGATTGCTGCCGCCCGCGTATCCACGGCTTGTTCTCCTGCCGCAAGCAACCAGTCCCGCGCACTTTCACTGAAAAAGCGATGTGCTTGGATTATGCGTTCAGCGGCATACCCGATAGCGGCGTAGTCTATAGGAGGCTTTGCACCCATAACGGCATTAAAGGCGGGCCGGTCTCGGTTAGTCGGCCACACTTTGAAATGGTCTTCCGGCCTAGAGCAGAAAGGGGCCGCATTCTCGACCAGGGGTTGGATTCGTAAAGCCGGAGCCAGCGTCTTCACCAATACAAGTTCTGCGTGCAGTGCATCAAGTAAGAGCTGGAGAGTCGTAAGGCGCTGTTGCCCATCGATAATCGTTCGCTCTTGCATCAAACCAGCAGGTTTTTGCACTTGCTGTAACACCACCGCACCAAGAAAATGGGCATGGTGCTTTTCAGACGGTCGATTGAGAATTCGCTCCGCAACGCGTACGACATCATTCCATAAAGGCTCCCACTGATTTTCCTCATTCCATACGTAGGGACGCTGGAATAGCGGGACCACGAGCCGCTGAGGATGCAGAAACACCTTTTGTGGCGTTAGAACTTGCGTCTCCATGATCGGTACCTTCCTCTATGTCGGCTTTGACTCCTCATTCCCAAGATCATTCGCAATCAATTTGAATTGTTCGAGCGCGGCTTCGAGGTCGTCGACGATTTCTTGAGCGATGACGTCGGGATTGGGAAGATTGGCGGAGTCTTCGAGGGAGTCGTCTTTGAGCCAGAAGATGTCGAGGCTGGCTTTGTCTCGGGCGATGAGTTCGTCGCAGGCGTAGGCGCGCCAGCGGCCATCGGGTTTCTTGTCGGACCAGGTCGGTTTGCGATTGTGGCGGTTGCCCCCGGCTCGCTTGTCGGGCCGGTCGTGATCGCCGTTGTAGCATTTCACGAACTCGTCGAGGTCTTCGCGCTTGAGTGGATCGGTTTTGAGCGTGAAGTGTTTGTTGGTTCGGAGGTCGTAGATCCAGAGTTTCTTGGTCCAGGGTGTCTCGCTCGCCGCTTTCTTGTCAAAAATGAGGACGTTGGCTTTTACGCCCTGCGCGCACATCGCACTCGTGCAGAAGCTTACGGCGGACGGTTTCCCCAGCGCGACCTTCGAAGAGAACGTTGTCGGGCACCACGACTGCGGCGCGGCCATTTTGCTTCAGCAACGTTTTCACATGCTGAACGAAGTTGAGTTGCTT
>JBKJZK010000462.1:0-1919 GCA_046715215.1 Nitrospiraceae bacterium | reverse complement strand
ACCAACCAGACCCGCGCATCAGATAGATCGCATCTGAATCGCCCCTCACCTCGCGCTTCATTACGCCTTCGCCATACACCATCGATCATTCAACATTGGACATTCCCACCCCCCACCCTCCCCTTCCTTGACAGGGTGTCGAGTGGCTCGTATGCTCGATACACTTGTTCTGTCTCCCTATATCTCAGTCTTGTGGGAGGACAGTTCGATGCATTTTCCGAGAAGTCTTCCACGCCTGCAGCTTCTGATTATCTCGACTACGGCGCTCCTCACCGCCTTGTTTGCCGCGCCGCTTCCTGTAAGAGCCGATCCGTTTGTCCTACTCGCCACGTATGATGGGGTCATCAATCCGGTCTCCGCCGAATACCTGCATGATGCACTTGCCTCTGCGCAGGAGAGCGGGGCGCAGGCCTTGATCATCCGTCTCAATACGCCCGGCGGCCTTGACATGTCGATGCGGCTCATCATCAAGGACATCACCGGCGCCACCATTCCCGTGGTGGTCTACGTGTCGCCATCTAGTGGACGTGCCGCTTCCGCCGGCGTATTTATCACCATGGCGGCGCATGTCGCAGCGATGTCTCCCGGTACAAATATCGGTGCCGCCCATCCCGTTGCTATGGATGGGGGGTGAGATGTATAAGGCGATGAAGGAGAAGGTCGAAAACGATTCCGTGGCCTACATCAAATCGATCGCCGAGCAACGGGGACGGAACGTCGCCTGGGCGGAAGATGCCGTACGGAAGAGCGTGTCCGTGACGGAACGAGAAGCCTTGAAGCTAAAGGTCATCGATCAGGAAATGCAACGAGCCATCGCGCGTCAGGCGGAAGCGGAGCGCGAACGTCGCGCGAAAGTCATCCACGCCGAAGGCGAGTTCGAGGCCTCTCGACGTCTGGGAGAGTCAGGTCTTGCAGTCCGGGTCACTTAGACCTCAACGCGGGCGATTCGCACAATTTCTTGAGCGATCTCTTCTGGTGACAGGACAAAATCGATGCACCCACTAGCAATTGCGCTCTCCGGCATATCCGGCTGACTTGCCGTACTCAGCTTCTGTGCGATGGTAATCCCGCCTATTTCTTTGATGCCGCATAGTGCTGCTGCTCCGTCGCCATCATAGCCAGAGACAATAACGGCGATAAGCTTGCCGTCCCAGTAATCGGTCAGTGAACGTAGGAACACTGTGATGACATCAGGCCAGCCTCGAGGCTTTGATATTGGCTTTAGACGAAACTCTCCGTTAAGGACGTGTAAATCACGATTTTCAGGGATGATAAATACACGGTTCGGTTCGATTAACAAACTTTCCGTGATGAGATCAACCGGCATAGGTTTGAAGCGAGGAAGAACCTCATGGAGGTGGGTAGGCATGTTTGTGACGTGATTCACGATGACGATAGCCACACCCATGTCAGCCGGAAGATTTTGCAAGAGCCGAATATAGGCGTCGAGGCCACCGGCCGAACCTGCGACACAAACAATAGGGAAGTTTCTCACCAAGGGACCATCTTTAACAGACATCTTCATCACCTTTCGTATCGCCAGTTCTGACATGAATGACAGGTGGCCCCATTATGTAGGGGCACAGTGCCTGAGGACAGGATTCAGACCCAGTCCCGGGCATCCTCGCTATCGTTTGGATCGCAAACCGTGCTCTCGAGTAGGTTGGGGAACCTCGTAAAACTCGTAAATGACGACCTGTTCGAGACTCAGGTCCGGCCAGTTATTCTTGTCAAAACCCGGCGCATTCTTCAGATCTTTTTTGTGGACATCCAGCGAAATCTTTTTGTTCGTTTGATCCAACTGCAGTGCTTCCCAAGGTACGGCAAAGTACTTGTCTCCGATTCCTGCAAATCCTCCGAATTCGAGTACGGCATACTCGATGCCACCTTCCTCAGGGTCGATGACTAAATCTTTAATG
>JBKJZK010000461.1:0-3740 GCA_046715215.1 Nitrospiraceae bacterium | reverse complement strand
ACAGAGCACCGCGAGTGCGTCGCCTTCCGGAGACAGGGAGATCAATCCTTTCAACGGCCACAATGTTCTGAAGCCTATGGCAAACAGCCTGTATTTCTGGCGAATCACAATCTGGTTCAGATCCTGGTAAAGCCGTGCGGTTCCATGCGGCAACGTCAAGAAACCGCCGGTATCAAACCGGTCGGCCAGCTGCTTCATGGTCGTATGCGTGAATCGATCGTGCGTGCGGGCAACTCCGCATCCGTACCGACTCGCATCCGGCGTGAGGCGCACGAAATAGAGCCAGTCTCCGAGAATGAGCCCGAGACACAACGCACCGGCGAAGAAACCAGCGAGGATCATGCTGGTACCTATCCCATAGGGGCCGCGGGTGAATCAAGGGACGGAACCGAGATAACCGAGATAATCTGTTGACTCGTCGCAGCGAGTTGGCTAGAGTAGCGTGAAGTGCTGTTCAGGCGGGTCCCCTCGCTCCACTCAGGTGCTCCGCCGCACAAAAAATTTCCCCCTCTGTAGTTGCGGCAATCGGCTCATTCCTCGTTTGTCGAGGAGCGCAAGTCGCCTTTAATGTGGAGTCGGAGGTGCTATGGATTTAGCGAAGGTCGAGCGCGTCTATACGTCGTACGCCAAGATCTACGATCAGATTTTCGGGAAAGTATTTCACGAAGGGCGTCAGTCAGTGATCCGGAATTTGAACGTCCAGCCTGATGAAAAAATCCTCGAAGTGGGAATCGGGACCGGGTTGGCCCTGCCGATGTACCCCCGCCATTGCCAGATCGTCGGTATCGATTTTTCAGAAGGCATGCTGGACAAAGCGAAGCAGCGAGCGGCAGAACACCGGATGGGCCACGTGCAATTGCATCGAATGGATGCCGGCGCGATGGAGTTCAAGGACGATAGTTTCGACACAGTCGTCGCGGCCTACGTCGTTACCGCTGTCCCCGACTACCGCAAGGTGGTCAGCGAAATGATTCGCGTCTGCCGACCCGGCGGACGGATTATCATGCTGAATCACTTCAGCAACGACAATAAAATCATCGCCGCCATCGAAAAATTGATTTCCCCTTTTACGAAGCACTTAGGATGGCGGACAGACCTGGCACTCCAGACCGTGCTGGATGGGACGCCGCTGCACGTCGCTCGGAAGCAGAATGTCAATCCGATGCGGCTCTGGGCCTTGGTGGAATGTGTGAACGGGAAGAATGTCAACGGTAAGACACACGTCAACGGCGCAATAAACGGGAACGGCGCCACGGTCTATGCCCATCTCAACGGCACACCTCTGGCGGAACACGCGAACGGACAGGCGCTGGCCTAGCTGGCTGCTCGATACGTCCGCCAGCGCGGGAGGTTACGGCTCAGGCTAAGGAGCTGCAACAAGTCGGATCATCGCTCAGCCTTTAGCCTATATCACTCGCTGCCGCCTTATCAGCCCCGCGTTGCTGTTCGAATGACTTCCAATTCTGCCATTCTCCGCCTGGAATGATCGTATTGCCCACCAGGCACTGGCCAGAGAACCGTTGGGAGATCAGGTCCGCCAGGAGCGAAAGCACCTGACCGGTGCGGCGATCCTGCACCCCACGGACACGCAGCACCACGCCGAACCCTGGCCCATCGAGCGGCCCATACAACATACAGTGAACCCCTGTGGCATCCACTGCTCCCTGCATCGACGCCGGAAGCAGATCCCCTTCCCACTGAATGGAAGGATGCCGCCCGGATGACGAAGTAGTGGCCAGCCAGGTACAGGGAACACCCGCCACATCCAGTTCCGCCAAGAGCCATGTGACCGTCGGCCAGTCCGACATCCCACTTTGAAACGTCCATTGAGCTACCTGCTCCAGCGACAAGGGTTCGAGGCTCGGCGCCGCCACTTCCTCCAGCTGCGCTTCCTCGCACACCACATAGAGTTCGCCCTGCGGATCGAACCAGAAGCGGAGTTTCCCGTCGTTCAACTCCGCTTGGATAACCCCCAGCGTCGAACAATCGGCCCCTTCCTGTTCAAACATCGAGAAATCCGTCACGCCGGTCATCGTGAGTTTCGCAACGCGAACCATCTGGCGAATGCGATAACGGATCACGACCGTGATCGTAGTCCCCGCCGGCACCTCACGGCCCGACGCTTCATCCAACAGCCGTCGCTTCGACACCTGCACATCCGTCACATAGCCGCCGCGAAACCCGCCGGTATGGCCGATCAGCCAGCGCACATCTTCGATATTCACAACATGATATTTCATAGCATGAATGCTCGCGTGCTCCGAACGATCCTAGCAGGCTGCGGAGTAACCATTTCAACTCAGCGGACTTCGATGGCCCGCACGTCTTGAACAAGAGAAGGACTCCCCCGCAGGCTGCTGGAACTGCCCATGACCTCCTCAAGCCCTGCTAGTATAAATCTTGGAAAAGCCGGCGTCCATCACGCCCTTCTACAATATGTTTCAATGAAATAGAAAGATCGAGGCCGGGAGCGTTATTCTGTTCCTGACTGCTGACAGACTGCTGTCGTGGCAAACATCAATGACAGTTCTTTCTCCGGCACCTTCGCCTCCCCAACTTTCCCATTAGGTGTCGAAACCTCGGTCACCGTCCTCGCGCGTCCTGTTTGATTCCCGCTGTGTCGTGTTGGCCCATACCTAATCCCGTTCGCACGAGACAGCCCTTGCTGTCAGTATTGCGACCGTGTATGTTTCCAATTAGCAGGATGCTAAAAAAGTCCGCCAGTGCAGAGAAGGTTGAGGTTCAGGTTACGGGGGAGGCTGAGAACAACCGGCCGGGACTTTCGCTCAACTTTAACCTTGACCTCAGCCTATCTCATCTCGTTCGCTGCAGCCTGCAGAAGGACTATCGGGTATGAATAGTTATCATTCATTGTCACGCACGAGGGCTTCTGATGCGCGCAGTCTGTCTGACCCATGTTCCCTTTGAAGGGCCCGGAGCCTTCGCGACGGCGCTGACAGCGCGTGGCGTGAGCCTGGAACGCTATCTCGTCCCACAAGACGGGCTGCCGAAGGATGCGGGCGATGTGTTGATCGTGATGGGTGGGCCGATGTCGGTGAATGATCCTGATTCCTGGATTGCTGAGGAGACGGAATTCATTCGATCCGTGATCCTGGCCGGCAAGCCCGTCATTGGTGTGTGTCTGGGAAGTCAGTTCATGGCGAAGGCGTTGGGTACCACCGTACGTCCTGGCAAGGCGTTGGAAATCGGCATGACCCCGATTAGGCTGACGGCTGAGGCGAAATACGACTCTGTTTTCAGTACGCTGCCGGAGTCATTCGAAGTCTTTGAATGGCATGGCGAAGTGTTCGACCTCCCCAAAAACTGTGTACCCTTGGTCGGTTCCGACATCGCCCCCCTGCAAGCCTTCCGCTATGGCCCTCGGGCCTACGGGCTTCTGTTTCATGTGGAAATGGAAGAGACCGGTATCGATTCGTTGTCCCGCGAGTGTGCGTCGGACCTCACCAGTGCACGCCTGACTGCCCAACAGGTGAAAGCCGCGGCCCTTCCCCACCTTCCGCAACTCCATCACATCGCCGATCGACTCATCGGTCATTTGCTTGATTCCACACGTTGATTACCGCCTCGTTCCTGAAGTAGCCTAGGGGGTCCGCCGCGCCCTCATGCGGTTCATTCTAGAAGAGGAGCACTCTGCACCATGGCCGGTTTTCCAATTCAAGTCGCAACCAGAATTAAAACACTTCCGCCCTATCTGTTTGCCGCCATCGACAAGATGAAGC
>JBKJZK010000460.1:0-4614 GCA_046715215.1 Nitrospiraceae bacterium | reverse complement strand
GCAGATAGCGGAACAAGAGCCCTTTCACCTCGGGATTACCGAGCTGGCGGCGCATTGCCTCCTGGATGACCGGCAAATCGTCTTCATGCACGACCTCGTCGGCTTGAATGTAGAACGCCCAATCCCCCGTACAGTGTGACAACGCAATGTTGGTCTGTTGGGCGTAGATCAGTCCATCTTTTCGAAGCGTCTCATCCCAAACCGACTCTACGATTCTGATCTTCGGGTCGCCGATCGAGCGAATCAGCTCTAGCGTGCCATCGTCACATCGCCCGACATTCACAATGAATTCATCGACGACCGGCAAGATGGAGCGGATTGACTCCACGATTGGATAGTCGTACTTCACCACGTTCCGCACAAATGTAAATCCGCTGACCTTCATATCTCGAGTCCGACAAATCACCCGATCTCACATTGGTTCAATGATTCAATTCCCTTTTGAGATCTCCCAGAATTTCGAATACTTCATGAAGGTGTAATAGCCATAGAGTCCTGAAAGAATCAAGCCGGGCATGCCGTCGAGGAAGCCGGCTCGCTGCACATACATCTTGAGAAACGCGCCGAGCGGATGGGTGATCAGTTGATGGGAGGAAAATCGCCGGCCCTGGTCCGCCATCCGACGGGCCATCAGGGCAGAGTAGCGATCCTGCTTTGTCACATAGTGATCGATGTCCCGAAACGGATACTGCAGGGCGGGACTCTTGAGAAACCCGACCGTCCCGTCACAATCAAAACTCTCATGGACAAGCTCGTCACGATAACGGAACCGTCCCTTTCGAAACAACTGCGGTTGCCGATAATCGGGACCCCAGCCGCAATGTTTGATCCAGCGGCCTAAAAAATAGTTCTTCCGAGGGACAAAGTAGGCATCCGCGTTCGGTTCGCTGCCGAGCACCAGCCGAATCTCCTCCCGCAACTCGGGCGTCATCCTCTCATCGCTATCCAGACTGAACACCCACTCATGGGTCGTGAGTGCGACTGTCTGATTGCGCAGATCACCGAATCCTTTGAAGTCAACTTGATAGACTTTATTCGTAAACTCACGACTGATTGCAGCCGTTTGATCCGTGCTGTGGGAATCAACTACGATCAACTCATCGCCCCAGCCTGCCACAGACTCAAGGCAGGCCCGCATATTGCGCTCGTCATTGTAGGCGATGACGTAAACCGACAATTTATACATGCACGACCCTGAGCGGAGCAGGCTGCAACAAAATGATGCTGGCCCGCCTGTAATCCAATGCCCCGCATGTCTCGGATAGCCCGGTCTGTCTGGTGATCTGGTCTGTCTGGTTGGTCTGGTCTATCTGGTTTGTTTTGTTTCTTGACCCAGAGCAACCAACTACACGAGACAGACCCGACAGACGAGATAGACCGGACAGTCGAGAGAGACCGAACAGACCAAATGAACAAGACTGGCTGGCGGAATTTTTCAGCAGCCTGCTAGACATGGAGCACTCTCAATGGGGAAGGATCTCCGACAACCTGGACCACTTGTCGTGCCACCGTCTCAACCGTTAGCCGATCGAGACAATCCCAATAGGGACAGGCCTCGTAAATACATTTTTCGCAAGTCGGCACATCAGGACGCAGGACGACTCCCTTGCCGAGCGGCTGCCAACGCGTCGGAAGATTGTTGCGCCGAGGATCGAACAGGCTGACATTTGGAACACCGCAGGCTGCGGCAATATGGGCCGGACCTGTGGCTCCAGAGACCACCGCGTGACTCGCCACAATCACGGCCATCAGCTCGCGCAGTGATAACTGCCCCATGAGATTCAGGACCGCGGCAGGAAACGGCGCGTCACTGTTCACGTGCTGATTGAACATGTCTGCTTCCGCCTGGCTTCCGGTCAGCACCACCCCCACGTCCTTCCGATGCAACTCATGCACGAGCGAATGATAGTGTTCAACGCGCCAACGCCGGGCTGCAAACCCGCCTGGATGGAGCACCACCCTGGGTGTCGGCATGCCGCGCAACCGCTCTTGCCCCCGTGCTCGTTCTTCATCAGTCAGCACGAGACTCGGTGGAGACACGATGCCAGGATTCAATCCAAGCCCCGCGAGCATATCGACGTTATACAGGGTTTCATGCTTGGAAAAATCTTTCCGATGTTCATAGATTCGACGATTCGCCAGCACACTATACCAGCGGTAGCCTGTCGCTACTCGAATCGGTACCCGCGCCAGGAACGCCGCCCACATCAAATGCTTGAACGGCTTGAGAAACACCACGGCATCGATAGCCCGGCGAAACAACGATACCAACTCCCGCAGGGATTCCCGGCCCGTGACCGTCCAGACCTCGTCGAGATCCGGATGGTGCGCTAACAGTGGGGCTGCATACTCGCTAGACAGGAAGGTGATCCGCGCCTCTGGCAGGAGCCGGCGCAGGGCGGAGGCGACCGGCAGACACAGGATTTCATCACCGATCCCGTCAGGCCGGACTAAGAGGACATTCATCGGGGAACCATCTTTAACCCTCATTATTCACGAAGACTTCTACTGCAACCGCCGATACGCCGCTACGACAGGCCAGCCGGCGGGCGGGCTCGCCGCTCAGTCGGTCAACATAGTGTTGGGGACAGGCGCCCTTCTGCCCAGCGCCTGTCCCCCTCCGGGGAGCGGGACAGGCACTGCCGCAGACGGCAGAGCCAGTCCCCTAGCCTCCGCGCGCCCGTCTCGCATGGCGTCTCGGCGGTTTCGTCACGAACTCTCGTGAATAATGCGGGTTAGGGACCGCTGTGCTCGAGCCACCGCCAGGACCTGTTCAGGTAAAACCGTTCGCAAACACTCCAATGGGAGGGCATTGTGGCACGTCCGACTGAAACAGGGGCTGCAGGGTACCTTCCCCGTCAATACATGATGGCCCGTCCCATAGGGACCTGTCCGCGCTGCACTCGTCGGCCCGAACAGGGCCACGACCGGCGTACCAACCGCCGCCGCAACATGCATCGGACCTGAATCGTTCGTAATCAGCAGCGACGCCCTGCTCAGGAGCGCCGGCAGCAACTCCACCGTCGTGGCTCCGGCCAGATTGATGGCAGGGGTCTTCATCATCCCACTCACTGCGGCAACATCCGCTCGTTCGTCAGGACCACCGATCATCACCACCGCACCACATCCTTCTTGCTGCAGCCGGTCCGCGACTTCGGCGAACGACGCAGCCGGCCACCTCTTGGTCGGCCACCGGGCAGAGACATTCATCGCCATCCAACTCGCTCCAGGCGTCACACCGGATCGACTCAACAGGCGATCGACCTCATCATAATCGGTTTGCGGGATGCGAAAACGGAATTCCGGCGTACCGGACTTCACCGCCCCCACAGCCTGGGCCACAAGCAGGTAGCGATCGACCGCGTGCATCTCCAATTGTGGAACCGGTACGCGCCTCGAATAGAACCAGGGACTCCCCTCTCGCCCATTGGCAAATCCCACAAGCAGAGGAGATCCGCCGAGCCACCCGATGGCGGCGCTCCGAAAGAGACCTTGAAGATCCACGACAAGATCGAAGCGCTCTGCACGAAGTGGGGACACCTGGGAGAGCCACCCCTTGAGGGTCGATTCCACTGGCCACACCCGATCCACTCCGTCGATCCGCTCGACGAGACCAGCCCATTGGCGCTTGACGAGCCAGGTCAGTCGAGCCTTGGGATAGGCCCGGCGAATTGCCGCGCAGGTCGGCATCGTATGTACGATGTCGCCCAGTGAGCTCGGCTTGATCAACAAGATACGACGGTAGTCTTCCATGAGCGTTAATCGTTATTTGTTAAACATGAATCGTAAGACTAGCCCGCGTATTGTGACCGATCAGCGGTTAGCGATTCACGATTAACGGAGGATGTATCTTCACGTCATCCAGAATCCAGTCAACTGCCTCAGCCATAGACTGCGTCACGGCATCCGGCATGGCCTGTCCCGCCCTCAGTGCATCCAGTGCCTGTGTATCCACCAGCTCGGTCGTAAGAAGAATGGCCTTGGCGCCCACTCTGTGTGCCAATTGTATGTCGTGCGCGTGATCGCCGATCAAATAGGAACGTCGGAGATCCAGGTGCAACTCTGACACAGCCCGCTCCACCATTCCGACATTCGGCTTGCGACAGCGGCAGCCATCGTCAGGATGGTGCGGGCAGAAATAGATCGCATCCAGCGCTGCGTCCTCCTGTTCCAAAAGACCTTCCAATCTGGCATGGATCGCTTCCAGATCCTTGAGGGTCACAATTCCACGGCCAACACCGGATTGGTTGGTCACGACCACTAATCTCGCCCCGGCCCCTTTCAACCGCGCCAGGGCTGGCCCAACTCCCGCCAACAACTGCAGGTCAGCGGCAACTTTCAGATAGCCAGGATCGTAGTTCAATGTTCCATCTCGATCCAGAAACACGGTGACACCGTCGAGGGCTCCGTTAGGCGTAAGGCGTGAGGCGTGAGGCGGAGATGGGGTTTCCCCTAACCCTTCACTCCTTACCCCTAACCGGGCCAACTGTTTGGTTGCTGCCTCATGCACCTGATCAACGGTCACCCTTGTCATACACCGATGATCGATAGGACATTCACGCAACAGGCAGGGAGCGCAATCGACCGGCTGCCGCACAATGGCATGGGCGCTCC
>JBKJZK010000459.1:0-5815 GCA_046715215.1 Nitrospiraceae bacterium | reverse complement strand
ATCTTGAACTGCTTCACGTGCCCTATACCGGCTGTAACCCGCGTGGGTTGATGCTGGCGCGCGACAAAGTCCTCTCCAAGAAGCTGTTCTCGTTCCATCGCATCCCGTTCCCTGATTTCATGGTGGTGCCGCAGGGGCGGACGGTCAAGCGGCCCAAGTGGCTGCCCTTTCCGCTTATTGTCAAATCGGTGACCGAAGAGGCGTCGCTTGGGATCTCTCAGGCGTCCATTGTCCAGGATGACGACAAACTCAAGGAGCGAATCACTTTCATCCACGCGAGCGTAGGGACCGGCGCCCTCATCGAGCAGTACATTGAAGGGCGCGAACTGTATGTCGGGGTGATGGGCAACGGGCATGTCCACGTCTTCCCGGTGTGGGAGTTGATCATGGACCAGCTGCCGGAGGACGCCCGCCGGATTGCGACGGAACGAGTCAAATGGAGTCGCACGTATCAAGACAAGTACGGGATTCGGTCAGGCGAAGCCAGGAATCTTCCTGAAGGGAAAGCCGAGAAGATTCAACATCTCGCGAAGCGTGTCTATCGCGCACTCGGCCTGAGCGGCTATGCCCGCATCGACGTAAGAATGGACGCGGAGGGGAAGGTGTACGTGCTGGAAGCCAATCCAAATCCACAAATCGCGCACGCCGAAGATTTTTCGGATTCGGCAGAGAAAGCCGGCTATACCTATAAAGATCTGCTGCAAGAATTGCTGAACATCGGGCTTCGCCGGCAGCCGGCCAAAGCGGCGTAGCGCCACCTCTCCCCCAACCCAACCTCCTCGCATACTTCCGCAGCCTGTTAGAGTGTCGCTTCTTCGGAGGGCTTGGCCAAAGCGCCTGTACTTTTTGATGCGGGGCGTTGCGGATTTTTGGTTAGAAGGTAGGGGTCATGAATGAAGCGAGGAGGCCGTGGTCCGCCTAGGGGCCGAATCGGAAACCAAACAGCAGGGCTACACTCGTGCTGTCTTTCTCCGAGAGTGACGGAGCGAGGTTGATGTCGTGGAGATTGACGATCAACGTCGAAGACAAGGCGAGATTGTGGGCAGCCTGGTATTCCAGTGAGACACCAATAGGGATGTACCAGCCCGTGTCGTTGCGGTCGATGCGCCCGGGGCCGGTTCCGCGGTCTAGGTCTACGTGGAGCAAGCCGATTCCCGAGAAAGGTACCAGGTTGATGCCGTGATTGAGACGAAAATGATAGCGGCCGACCCCGGCGAAGGAGATCTGGAAGAGATCGCTCATCGGACTGATCTGCATCATCGGTCCGATAGAGAAGTTTCGATCGATGTAGTAGTCACCACTGAATGCCATGGTGAACACCGTGCCATTGACCATTCCGGATGTGAGTCCCAGGTCGCTTCCGAACCCCCAGCGGCTTTCGTCGGCTTGGGCCCGAGGTGCAGACACGGCGGTGCCCGCGGCCAAAATGGCCAACAGACTGGCAGCACAGGTCCATGGTGAAAATGTGGTGACGATCTGTCGAATCATGCCGGCGGACTCTAGCATAGGGGGCAGGCTTGGACAAGTTGCTTGAGCACACTGGAACAGTAGGGTACTCTCTGCCACCGTGGACGAGGGAGCGTAGTGAGGCATGCCAGCCAACTCGATGACGCCGAAGCAAGCAGCGGTTGCCCTGGTCGCAGCGATGCCGATTGGCGTGTCTGTTCAGCAGCTGGAGGAATATGGGATCGAGGCGACGACGAAGCAGGCTCAGGCGATCACACAAGAAGTGCTCTCGCTGAACCTGTTTTGGATCTTCGCAGCCATCGAGGCGCACATCCCTCAGAGGTATCAATCTGTCCTGTCGGAACTCATCTTGGATGCGATGGAAGCAGGATGGGGAACGACCGTTCCTGTCGGTTCAGCCGCCTGGACCGCCTATCTCAACGAATGGCAGGAACGTCGTCGCCGGTATAGTCGCTTGGTTGAAGAAGGCGTGAGTCCGCTTGCGGTGAGTGCGGAAGCCGCCGCGCTGATGGAGGACAACCAATTGGTCAAAGAAGAAGAGCGGCGTAATCTATTGACCCTGCTGATCGATTTCGTGCCAGTCGACACCTACGGGCGGTTACTGGAAGATGTTGGATAATTCTCTTGTCCCGCCGCAACCTATCAGAGGTAGCGGTGATTGACAACCTTCCCCATCCCGTCCAACTCATAGAGCAACGGCGCACCCGTTGGGATATTCAGCTCCAGCACTTGCTCTCGGGAGAGCTGCTCCAACTCCATGATCAGGGCTCGTAAGCTGTTTCCGTGCGCCGCGACGAGGATCGTTTGCCCTTTCAAGAGATAGGGCTTGATGGTGCGGTCATAATAAGGCAGCACACGTTCGGCGGTGTCTTTCAGGCTTTCCCCCCCCGGCGGAGGCACGTCGTAGCTTCTCCGCCAGATCTTCACCTGTGCCTCACCGTATTTTTTCACTGTCTCGTCCTTGTTCAATCCCTGGAGCTCGCCGTACATCCGTTCGTTCAAGGCCTTGTCTTTCTCGATCGGGATACCAGTCTGGCCGATGATTTCGAGCACCAGCCGCAACGTCTCGTTTGCGCGGGCCAACACCGAGGTAAAGGTCCGGTCGAACGTAAAGTCGCGCAGTTTCTCTCCCGCGTCCTTCGCTTCCTGAATGCCGCGTGGGGAGAGCGGCACATCGACCCATCCCGTGAAACGATTCTCCAAGTTCCATTGTGATTCGCCATGACGAAGCAGGACCAATCGAGCCAACGTGTGTTCCTCTCGATCCTGAAGGGATATATTCACAGGCCAAAGCATACTGGAACGGGTGTCCAAGTCAAGCGGTTACTTTCGCCAGACACCGGCTCACGAAGAAGAATCACGACGATTGGCTGGAATCGGAACAGATCCTGAAAGCGGCACCTTCACGCCTTCGAGAACTCGATCCGGTTTCGCTCCGGCAGACTCAACCCTTTAAACAAAACAAGAAATACAGCGCCGAACTATGGGTGGTATTTCTGCTGCGTGAACACTTTCGCAGCCTCGGCCTTGGATTGCTATTTGTCGCTCGACGCGGCTATCTGCGCGGCAGCCGGCATCCTCAATCAGAACAGCGAGGCCTATTCTCCCGACGAGCTGAAATCCTGGTGGCAAAAGACTGGCCGCGGACCTATACCCAGCTGGAGCAGAAGCAACCGATCCGGGTGTCGCGGCCTATGAACAAGATTTCGGATGGATTGAGCCGTGAATCAACTGGCAACCATCAAGATAGTTTCTGGTTACACACTGCTCGCAGCAGTCGGCTTCGCCGGTTTTCCTGGTGAGCGTTCGCCGTCCGGTGGCCCCTCCTGAAGCATGTTGATCATGGTCAACATGAACAGCACGTAGAAGGCGATGCCGACATAGATCACATAGGGCTGGACACCTCCAGCTTCCTTCAATGCCTCGTCCTGCTTCACCGGATCGGTCCACGAACCCTTCTTGATCTCGCCGATCTGCTCGCGACAGTGCCAGTAGTACACATAATTCGCTGTGGTTCCGGCCATGATGCTCCAGACGAGACCTACGGTGAGGTCGCCGGTCACGTAGGTCGAAATCATCGGACCGAGGGCGTAAACTAGCGCATAGACGTACATTTTTCGGTAGAGAAACCAGACGAAGGAAATATAGAGAAAGGCCGGCCAATTCCACGTCAGGGCGAATTTCGGCTCTTCCCCCAATCCGAACTTTTTAAAATGTTTCAGGTAGCGATCAGCGTGGGGACCGATGAATTGGCGCCAGAGATTTTCATCAGTGTGGGTTACGGGGGTGGCGATCGGTGGTTCAGGCTTGACGGCAAGAGTGTTTCCGCACTGGTAGCAGAATTTGGCGTTTCCCTGGTTCTGCTGTTGGCATTGCGCGCAGGATTTCATCCGCCAGAGAGTAGCACAATAAAGACACCATCTGGGTAAAGA
This sequence comes from Nitrospiraceae bacterium, assembly GCA_046715215.1. Taxonomy (GTDB): domain Bacteria; phylum Nitrospirota; class Nitrospiria; order Nitrospirales; family Nitrospiraceae; genus Palsa-1315. The sequence goes on along the minus strand of JBKJZK010000459.1, from coordinate 1,916 downwards.
AGCAGTAAGTTGATTCCATCGGCAGGCCTATGCTACCTTCCCTTACTTTACAAAGGGATACGTCTGTTATGCCAACAGAAGAACTGAAGCAGGACGCCGCACGTTATTTGATGCAGACTTATACGCGTCAACCGCTCTCGATCGTGCGAGGGCGTGGGATGAAGGTGTACGACCTCGAGGGGCGAGAGTATATCGATTTCGTCGGCGGGATTGCGGTGAACATTCTCGGGCATGGCCACACGGATTTGGTTCAGGCAATCCAGCGCCAAGCCGCGCAGCTGATCCATACCTCGAACCTCTATTACACTGAGCCACAAGTGAAACTGGCGCACATGCTGGTGGACCACTCGTTTGCGGACAAGGTGTTCTTTTGCAACAGCGGGGCAGAGGCAAACGAAGCAGCGATCAAGCTGGCCCGCCGTTATTCTCATGACAAGTATGGACCCGGGCGGTTCGAAATCGTCACGATGAAGAACTCGTTCCACGGCCGGACGATCGCGACATTGACGGCGACGGGCCAGGTAAAGGTTCAGAAGGGCTACGAACCGCTGCTGCCGGGGTTCAACTACGTCGCCTTCAATAATCTGGAAGAACTGAAACGGGCCGTGACAGACAAGACTGCGGCGATTATGCTTGAGCCGATTCAGGGTGAGGGAGGCATCTATGTCGCAGATCGCGAGTATTTGAAGCAGGTGAGAGATCTGTGCTCCCAAAAAGACGTGCTGTTGATTTTCGACGAAGTGCAGACTGGAATGGGACGGACTGGGACGCTGTTTGCCTACGAGCAGTTAGGGGTGCAGCCGGACATCATGACCTTGGCGAAAGGGTTGGGGGGCGGCGTGCCCATCGGAGCCTGCCTCGCGACGGACTCTGTTGCGAAGGCCTTCTCGCCCGGCAGTCATGCCTCGACATTCGGCGGCAATCCGCTCGCCTGTGCGGCGGGCTTGGCCGTCTGTCGTGCCCTGCTGGAAGGCCAAGTGCTCGATCATGCGCGCCGGATGGGAGAGTATTTTGCGAAGGGGCTATCCGACTGTAAAAAGCGACACCGGGTAGTGCGAGAGGTGCGTGGCCTCGGGCTCTTGCAGGGGATGGAGCTCGATATGGATGGGAAAGCCGTCGTGAGCGAGTGTTTGGCCCGAGGCATTCTGATCAATGGGACCGGCGAACATGTGCTGCGGTTCGTGCCGCCCTTAATCATCACCCAGCTGGAAATCGATCGATTGCTCGATACGCTTGCTCAGATTTTCAGCGAACTGGCGGCGTAAGGCGTACTGACGCCGAATGGACACAACAGGGTTGACCACACGAGCGACAGGAATGCGACTCGGCAAAAAAGATTTTCTGGATGTTGCGGCCATCAGCAAGGCGGAGGTGGAGAGTTTGCTGGCGTCGGCTGTCCTGTTGAAAGACAAGCAGCGGCGCAGGGTTCCTCATCCACTGCTTCCCGGAAAAACCTTGGGGCTCCTGTTCCAGAAACCGTCGACGAGGACGCGGGTGTCGTTCGAGGCGGGCATGAACCAGTTGGGTGGCCATGCTCTGGTCCTGCCCATGGCCGACATCCAGCTCTCGCGTGGAGAGAGTGTCGCCGATACGGCGCGCGTATTGTCGCGCTATCTCGACGCGATCGTCATCCGCACCTATGACCACTCAATCGTGGAGGAATGGGCGAGGGAAGCGACAATGCCGGTGATCAACGGGCTGACCGACCTGAGCCATCCTTGTCAGGCCCTCTCAGACCTCCTGACCATTCGCGAAAAGATGGGCCGGTTGGAGGGGATCAAGATCGCCTATATCGGCGACGGCAACAATGTGGCGAATTCACTGATCGAGGCGGCGGCGAAGATGGGGATGACCATTACCCTCGGTTGTCCGGTGGGGTATCAGCCGGAGCAACATGTCGTCGATAGGGCTAGAGT
>JBKJZK010000458.1:0-4303 GCA_046715215.1 Nitrospiraceae bacterium | reverse complement strand
GTGTACACCTCACGGTTCGCTTCAATCACGGCGTGCACATAGTCCGCCACCATTTCGATGGGCAGACTAACATTTTTCTCGTCCGGCGGCGCAGTCTTCCCAGACGGGAAGGCTGCGCCGCCCAAGGCGAACGCCAGTAGGAGAACTCCCCCTAGCAACTTGTGAGAGGACGTCATAGAAACCTCCTTGGTTTCCTCGTGGACACGTCGGCGTCATTCGCCGCGGTTCCATAAAGGGGTGAGGTGCGTTGCGGATAATAAGTTTCTCCGTTGTACGTATATGGCGATCCTGCTCGGACGACTTAGGCACCGCGAGCTGCATGGTGGATTCCTGCATCCCGCTGAGCATCCTATGATGCACGAGTAGCTCAGCAACTCTCATGCCGAGAGGACACGGTTCATTAAGATTCGCAAGTGCATGAAATTGTGAATGGGGAAGGTCTTTGGGAGCGGAAGGTGAGCATCGGAACCGATTCAGGGGAGAGACGAAACGATTCAGCCGTGAGGCTAGGAGGAGGTCTTCCCCCCGCCTGCTCGACGAGGGAGTTTATCTGGTTTGAGGGTTATCTTGGTTATCGAGCTGAACGAAGCCAAACGAACCAGAGAAACCAGATCAACTAGATAGACCAAAGAGACCAGATCGCCCAGAAAACCAGAGGCCTGCGATCAAAAGTTTCCTGCCTGGACCACATCCTCAATGCTGTTGATGTCGAGCCAATGCCCGACTGTATAGAGCACTCGGATGGGATACTGCTGTTTCAACAGTTCTTGGAGCAGCTGGGGGATGCCGGCCTTGCGGTTGGCCGGTTTGGCCAGCATCTCCACAATGATGTCGGTGATGTGGCTGGCTGCGTTGGGCGAGACTTTGAGGAACCCCATCCATACGCCGTGGATGGATTCTTTGGGGACGTTGTTCCCTAATTGCTTGAGATAGATCTTAGCGTTAAAGGCTCTTCTCGAATTGGGAATCGTGCACTCGGTAAACCCACCGAGGCGGGCGTAGGTGGTCTGCTCCTGCCAGTTACTGTCGACGAAAATGACACAGTCATCCGTCTCCTGACAGAGAGACTGGGGAATATATTTGTTGAACAGTACGTCACCATAGGAAATGATTGTACTTTGCACATGACCGCTCCTGGATTGGATTGCCTTGGGCAGGGAATCCAATTCGCCGGTTTCCGCAAAATCCTCGTTATCGACATAGATTAGGTTGGGCAGATTGACGGCCTCTTTCTTATACCCTCTGACTACCACAATGTCCTTGATGCCCACCGCATTGTAGGCGTCAACAATGTGGGTGAGGATTGGTGTGCCCTGGATCTTAACCATCGTTTTGGGCTGGTGTTCGGTAAGCTCTCCCAGTTCATCCCCGCGGGATGCGGCGAGCACCATGGCACAGGTGTCCTCGGCGCCTCGGGGCAGATAACGGTCTTCAGATTCTTGTAGCGCTGCGGCGTTTTGCAGGCGGAAGATTTCTGAGACCGGCGCGACTTTGTCTTCAATGGAGAGCAGGTGTTCATGTTCCCTGAGGGTCCGCGAAGTTTTCTGCATGGCGGCCACGGCTGCCCGTAGCATGTGATTGGCCCAAATCACCATCGAAAACCCATGCTGCCGAAACACATCGGTGGGCGTGGCGTAATATTTGGTGGGCACGATCACAACGGGGCATCGATTCCCCCATTCCAGTTTGAACGTAAGGATCTCATCGGGCACCGACAGGGCGCTGTGGATGAGGATGCCGTCCGCCCCGGCCTGATGATAGGCTTCGGCGCGTCTTAAAGCTTCCGCCAGCCCCCAGCCGCAGATGAAGGCTTCTACGCGGGCAATAATGCAAAAGTCCGGATCGGTCTGCGCGTCTTTGCCTGCCTTGATCTTGCCGCAGAACTCCTGCATGTCCGCGAGGGGTTGGGCGCCCCCCTTGATGAAGCTGTTCGTCTTGGGGAAGAGTTTGTCTTCAATGCAGACTGCCGCGATGTGGCGCTGCTCCAGTTTGCGCACGAGCCGCTGCATGTTATTGAAGTTGCCGTAGCCCGTATCGCCATCAAGGAGAATTGGAATCGTGGTTGCATCGGACATGAATTCCAGCACCTCAAGCACCTGGGTCCAGCTGGCTTCGTTGTTGTCACGGACGCCGAATTGCGCGGAAATAGAGAGGCCGCTGGCCCAAATTCCTCGAAAGCCGGCTTCCTGGACGATCTTAGCGCTGAGGCCATTGTGGGCTTCACAGATGAATTCCAGCTGCTCCGATGAGAGGAGCTTCTTAAATTGACGTGATGCGGTCATGCCTGGTGATGTCGAACTCATGGATGTCCTACCTTGTTCCCGCCGAAACGTTATTCCACCGGCCTGCCGTGCAGAAAGAGCGCTTGTTCCAACGCACGGAAGAATTGTTGGTATGGGCCCGGTTCTTCGACAGGCTGTAGATAAAATTGTGCGCTGGCCCGGACGACGAGTTGGGACTCCCCGCGGGTACGGATCGTGGCGGTGAAGCGCACGAGATTGCTGCGGTGCCAAAATGGCCCCCATGTATGGAAATTACGTGTTAGGAGCAGGAGTGTATCCGGGCGATATAAGAGGTAGGACGGGTCCGTGCCATAGGGTTGTTCGATCGCGATAAATTTCTTTCCGGAGATGATCCCCAACTCTTCATCCAGTACTTCCACGATAAAGTCCAGGTCCTGCATGGTGGAAATGATGGCCTCGAACATCCGCCGGCGGTCCGTAGTGTCAAACACTCGCGTTTGTGCAGCCCGGACTTTGAGCTGGCTCGTTTCCGACAGCCAGATCTGCTCCCGCGAGTTCCATTGGTTCAGGTGCCGCGATTCGTAGGGGGAACAGCCTTGGATCAGGAGCGCGCAGAGGAACGCGGCGCCCACAACGCCACGCGTGTCGGCATGTCTCAAGGTCCGGGGTGCCATGGTGCGGATGCTTACTCCTTCGTCAGAAACAGCGAGCGCTCGAGGGATGCGAAGAAATTCTGATACACCTTCGGGTCATCGATGGGCTTATTGTTGTAGATGGCATTCGCACGGATGGTCAGCCGGTTCTTCGTGTCCTGACGCACGGTGACGGTGACGCTGATGACGTCGTAATAGTTGGGCTCGGCGAATCGCGCGGCCGTCACGAGCCCGAGCGGTTCGTTGGCCCGCTCGATGATGAACCCGAGGTCTTGCAGCGACGCGATCACTCCGCGCATGGCGGCGTTCCGGTCTGTGGCGTCGAAGGTGCGCGTTTGGATGCTGCGGATCTTGAGTTGCGCGTCGGTCGGCGCCAGGAGATCCGGCGGAGTTTCCGGTGTGGCACAGCCGTAGAGCAGGAGGCTTCCGACTATGAGCATACCTCCCCATACGCATTGCTTGTCGGTCATAGGTCCTCGTCTTCGCTCGATCATAGGGTATGCGCTTCCAGGAACACGGCTTTGGAGAGCTTGCCAAAAAATTGCTGGTAGATTTCCGGGTCCCTGATCATTTCCATATACTGTTGGCCCGGCGGAATATATTGGCGATCGGCTTGTCCGTCCCCTTTCCATACGACGCGGTAGAACATGATACGTACTTCTTGCCTGGTGGCTTCTTGGTTGAGCGGCCTGGTGATCAAGCCCGCCGCGATCTTCTGGTGCAGATCCACTGGGGTGAGCAGTTTTCCGAGTGAGAGGACCAAGAATAGGGCTTGTTGGATATATTGTCCGTATTCCCGTGCGCTCCGCTCTTTCGTTGCCCGCAGGAAACCGACCTCGCGCACGCTTTCTTCGACCTGAAAGCCGAGATCTTGGAGCACAGCGGCCGACGCCGACAGCAGTTCCTTTTCGTTGGGCGTCTCAAAGAAGCGGGTCTGCATGGCCCGGTGTTTGGGCGTTTCCGCCGTCACCTGAAACAACTCGGCTGGCTGCGTGTGAGTGACACACCCGGTCAACAGTACGAGCGAGGCCAGGCAGACTCCCCTCCGCATCACGTTGCCTCGTCGTCCTGCGATCGGCCGCTCAGAATTGCGTGGAGTTGTAGGCAAAGTCGCGAACCTTCTTCTCTTCGTCGTACTTGATGATGATGGTAAGGGTGCGCTGCCGCTGCGAGCTGGAACTGTTGCGCGAGCTGGCGCCCAAGATGATCAGCCCGGCAAAGGAAGAACTGGATGTGTCAACCCGGTCGGTCGAGACTTTGTCGTACATCCAGACTTCGCGGCGTTTCTCATCCGTCGTCACGATATTCGGCGAGCCGAGGAGTTCTGCAACCTGAGACGCCGGCATGCCGACTTTGATCTCACCCTGGACCTTCCCGACAGTCAGCCGGTCCTCTTTGATTTCGGCC
>JBKJZK010000457.1:0-4294 GCA_046715215.1 Nitrospiraceae bacterium | reverse complement strand
CGTCGATTGCCGGTCATTGATGGCCCATCCGGGATCGCGCCGTCTTGTGGCCAACCTCGCGTACGAATCGTTGCGGCCGGTCGAACTCGACTGTCTTGGCGGACTGGAAATCGGAGCGATTTCCATTGCCACCAGCATCTCGGACTTTGCGTTCGCGGCCCAGCCACCGCGAATGTGGCGGACCTTCGTAGTGCGGAAGCAGGCGAAGCATCATGGGCTCGCAAAACTCATCGAAGGATCGTTTCAACCGGGGGATCGAGCTGTCATTGTCGATGATGTGCTGACAAGCGGGGGCTCGCTTCTCAAGGCTGTTGCGGCTGCGAGGAGTGCCGGCCTGGCTGTGACGCATGCCTTGGTGATCGTAGATCGGAAGGAACAGGACGGTCGGCGCAAGGTTGAAGCGGAAGGGCTGACGCTGGTGAGTCTGTTGACCATCGACGACCTGACCAGTGCGCAACCAAACCACTTCTAGGTTTCAGCAAAGCCCCCCCTACTTACACTGAAACTGAATGCCCCACCGGCGTTCCTGCACGATTTCCTGCGCACCTTCTACCGGGCTGGCCATGCGGGTTCGACCTTTTGTCTCCCCCTCGCGAACGATGGTGTAGGGACCTCCACACTTCTCCTTCATGAGAGCGAGGGCGTCTTGCCGAAACGATGACAGCATCGATCCCTGCTCTCCTGTGAAGGGATAGGCGACAACCCCTCCGTCTTCCATTTCCTGAAGCAGTTTTGCCCCCTCTCCGCAGCCGGCCAAGGCGATGACGAAGAGGACGGCGAGGCTTGACCAGATCTTCATGCGGTCCCTATCATGCTCGTGAGAATGACCACGGTCGGACGATTCGCCGTCCTGTTTGTTGAAAGGAGGCCAACCATGACCATGCGCATTGTCATCACCGTTGTCGGTCTGTTTCTGCTGTCTGCGATCTCGATCAGTGGTGTCTCAGCCCATCATTCCTACTTGCTCACGGTCCAGCAGTTGCGTGCCGTATTGACCAAGGCGCCTTCGATGCCACAGAAGGGTTTTATCTTGATCGATGTCCGATCTGCGGAAGAACATGCGACAGGATTCATTCCCGGAACCGATCTGAACATCGACTTCGTGGAAATTCAGGCTCGGCATCGGGACATCGGGGCCCAGCTGGAGGACCATCTGGTTGTCTATTGCCAGTCAGGCCATCGCAGCAACATCGCGGCAGAAACGCTGGCCGATTTGGGCTACCGTCATGTCTACAACGTCACCGGCAGCATGAACGCCTGGCTTGCAGCCGGCTTTCCGGTTGAGTCTGAGCACCCTTAGTTCGACGCACATCTCGACGAGTTCATCTATCTACGGTCTTGGCACCGGCTTGCTTCCGGCGCGGGCTGATCCCGATCACGGCTGGAAGTCCGACGTGGGTTGTGGTGCTGCCTTCTAACAGGGGTATCCACGGGTGTAAACCGGTCATCTTAGACATGGCTTGTTGGAGCGAGGGGCTGACAGCAACGTCGGAAGAGGATCCTCCATCCATGGCCATGACCTGGTGTAGAGAGGGAAAGGTATCCCGCAGACATTCCCCCAGGGCATGGAGTGACACCACTTCCGTGGTCTTAAGGACGAGGAGATGCCCATTGCTTTGTTCTGCAACGAGGGTCTGATGTGCGCGTTTCCCGGTTTGGCGGACACGGACTTTTCCGGTCCGGTCGAGGAGCATGAGCGATTGCGCAACTTCTCGATAGGGAATGTGCTGTTCGTCGAAGGTGTCAAAGGTCAAGTCCAAAACCCGCGCGCGGCGTGAACGATCCTCCGCCGGTTCTGCCACAAATAGTCCTAGCCAGGTGGTGTGCCGCTTGCCCCCCAGCGAGCGACCGTTTCCATAGAGCAACCCGAGATACGCATAATTCTCACGAAAGAGCCCGGCATTGAATACCAGATCGTGCCCGGTTCGTTCTTGCCATTGGCGAATATCGAGCGGGTCTGAGAAACCGTCTTGCTGGTAGTAGTGCACGGTAAAGCGATAGCGATCGGGGTCGATATCGACGGCGACTAACGGCGCGACGTCTGGGCACTGCGTGTCAGGATTCCAGATGGAAATGGATAAACCGTCCCCGAGTTGATCCCCCGTGAGGGTCTGAGCCGTCGTCGCCGCGGGTCCGCTGAATAATACGAAGATGATACCCAGGAGAAACCGGGCGACTGGGGTGAAAGGGAGAGACCGGTAGAAGCTGTTGTCCCGTACCATAGTGTCTCAGGATTGAGTATAGAGAGAGCCGATACGAAGCGTCAAATCATTCGAGGAAGAGGGGCAACGGCTGCGATGCGAGCCTCGCATGGTCAGTGCGGGGTTGGCTGGGGTGTCGATGGGGAGGCGCCGGTCTTGTCTGATGGCGTGCTGGCATCGAGCAGATTGCGGACTGCGCGGGCGAGCACCTCAGGAGTGAAGGGCTTTTGCAAGAAACTGCTCATGCCCTCTTCTTGTCCGGCCATGATGCCGACGTCATCCATATACCCCGATATGTATAGTGTTCGTAAGTCCGGCTTGATCACGGAGAGATGCTGTGCCAGTTCCCGTCCGCCCATGCCGGGCATGACGACGTCGGTCAGGAGGAGCTGTAACGATCCTGCTTGTTGCGTCGCCAGCAAGCAGGCCTCGACCCCGTTCTTAGCTTCGATGACCCGGTAGCCCAGCTTTCGCAGTTCGTCTCTCACGAGCACACGTACGCTTGGCTCATCTTCCACCACGAGAATCGTTTCCGTGCCTCTCTGAGTCTGTCCCAAGGGCTGGGACGGCGCGGTGGCGAGGATGTCGGACTCGACGCTCGGGAAATACAGGTCGAAGCGTGTGCCGTGACCCACTCTGCTGGTGACGTCGATGGCGCCGCCGCATTGCGTGACGATACCATACACTGTGGAGAGGCCCAGACCGCTCCCCTTTCCCTCCCCCTTCGTAGTGAAGAATGGTTCAAAGATATGGGATTGTGTCTTGCGGTCCATGCCACAGCCGGTATCGCTGACGGCCAACCGGACATAGGGACCTGGCGTCAACGGGGTGAGGTGGTAGACCGGACTGCGAGTCAGTTCGACCTGGGCCGTTTCGATCGTGAGCGTTCCGCCCTTCGGCATGGCATCCCGCGCGTTGACGACGAGATTGACCAGGACCTGTTCAAGCTGGGCTTGGTCGGCACGCAGCCGCCCGTTCATCGGATCGAGTTTACTGACGAGCTGGATGTCCTCGCCGATGAGACGGCGCAGCAGACTTTCCAGACTCGTGACAGCGGTGTTGAGCGACAGAATTTTCGGGTCCAGCGATTGTTTGCTGCTGAATGTGAGCAGTTGTCGGATCAGCGTCGCGGCCCGTTCGCCGGCCTTCAGTGTTTCATCGACTTTTCCGCGAAGAGGATGTTGAGGGCCGAGCTCCGTCGAGAGGACTTGGCTGTAGCCCACAATGACGGTCAGGAGATTATTGAAGTCATGGGCGATCCCTCCGGCCAACCGGCCAACCGCTTCCATCTTCTGAGACTGCCGAAACTGTTTCTCGCTCTGCCGAAGAGCCTCCTCAGCCCGTTTTCGTTCTACGCGGTCATTTAGCTCACGTAGTGCACGCTGGACCGACGGCACCAGCCGTCCGAGCCGTTGCTTGAGCACATAGTCCGTCGCGCCTTGATGCATGGCATCGATAGCCAGTTCCTCTCCGATGGTTGCCGAGACGAAGAGAAAGGGCACGTCGGGACAGTGCTGACGTGCCAAAATAAGCGCTGTCATGCCGTCGAAACCCGGGATCGAATAGTCCGCTAGGATGAGGTCCATCCGGCCCTCTTTGAGGGCCGTCACAAATGCCTGACATGTATCGACGAGTTGCGACTGGCAAGGGATGTTGCCCTCCATCAGAGTAGTCGTAATGAGTTCCGCGTCGACCGGATCGTCCTCGAGGTGGAGTAGGCGGAGCGGGGTTTTCACAGGTCCTTTGTGAGTGAGGAGACTAATCGATTGGGTCAGAGCCTTCGGGTGGCGGTTCGTTGATCACGCCCCAAAAAATGCCAAGTTCTTTCACGGCCGTGATGAACTGGTGAAACTCAACCGGCTTCACGACGTAGGCGTTGGCGCCCAACGCATAGCTTTGGGCCAAATCGCGTTCCTCGCGCGAGGACGTGAGCATGACGACGGGAATCGGTTTCAGGTTCACGTCATTCTTAATCGTTCTCAAAACCTCGAGCCCGTCGACTTTGGGCATCTTGAGGTCCAGGAACACGACGACGGGATTGCCCTGCTGCCTGGAGGCAAAGACTCCGCGACAATAGAGGTAGTCGAGGACTT
>JBKJZK010000456.1:0-1419 GCA_046715215.1 Nitrospiraceae bacterium | reverse complement strand
GTATGACCCGTTGTTGACCGGCAAGAAATCCGTTCACTTCTACACCGCGGGCAGCTGGGGACCAAGCGAAGCGGATGCGCTGGTGGAAAAGAATGGGCATCGGTGGGCGTTGGGCTGGTAGGGGAGGAGAGGGTAGTCTGTTGGTCTCCTGTGCTCGCGCAACGCGCGGCCTCAGAAGGCCCTCGTTGGACGCGCGCAGTGGGAGACCAAGCAGGCCGCCCTGCTGAAGAGAGGATAAGGAAGAATGATTGGACTGAACGCCAGTTTAATGTCCTAGGTTATATTGCTCGGTCATAAAAAGTAGAATGCCCCAGTTTATTTCCCCAACTGGGCTGGCGAGGTGCAAAGTCAAACAACGACCCCGCTCTTTCTCCCGTCCGTCGCGGAACAAAATTATCATCGACATCCCGAAACGCCCGAGACAACTTTTTGCTTGGCAAACTGCACGATGCTACTCCCATATGCCCAAGTGTCAAAGAAGTTTGTGGCTATGCCGTTTGCCTGACCATCTGGGGCTCCCAGAAGGCTCATCACCTCAGATTGGTTCATTCCGGGTGTGATATATCCACAGGCTTTCTGAGAGCGAGACATTACTCGTTCCTGAATTTGGCGGGAGAGTCGGCTTAATTCCTGTTCGCTCGCGTTCTCGTCGAAGTGCTTCGTATGCTCGTCATCGGAGAGCGGTTCGCCAAGCAACGCCTTGGTTGGCAGCCTCGCCGCGAGATCTCGATATTCCTTCGCGAAGGTATCTTCAAAGTTCGTTACGCTCAGGCGATGCGCCAAGACGAGCTGCCACGCGCCAACAACCACAGCTGCTGCAGTGGCAATGTTCGCGAGAGCTGATAAGGTTTCGATGGTAGTCATGGCTCAACCTGGTTTTGTAATCAGACATTGTGTAAGCCAAAGCCAGGGCTTCATCGCTCTGTTATTCGAGTTGCCAGTTCAATCAACACACCTTCCCGCAATCCTAAATCGCTGGCATGCACATTCGATATTCCCAGCGTCTCCATTACCATCCGTATAATGATCGCGATGGGGTCCATAGCACAGAAACGGGTATTGCAATCCAACGTTTCTCTGGGCGGGTCTGAGTAGAATGAGGGTCAGGCGTAAGTTTTGACTTATTTATGTGAGAAAGAGATGGGGTCGTTGACCTTGCATCTGGCCAACCCTGTAACGGCCTGAACGAGCAAGGCCTGTGCGGGTAACCCACCGATTCTTCCCTACCCTAAGCCGTCTACACTGAACAATTCCGCTGACTGTGTCGCAAGCAGTTCCTTCCGGCGCGAGGGGGGAGCGGGTCAGCACCCGTTGTCGGAGGGGCGGGGACCCACCGAGGCGTGACCGAAGTGGAAAGCCGGAACTGACCAAGGCACCGCGATCGCACGATCGCGGCTGCGGGAATTCCGGAAGGATTCC
>JBKJZK010000455.1:0-3175 GCA_046715215.1 Nitrospiraceae bacterium | reverse complement strand
GCACCTCTTGAAGCGCCGCGCTCTGATGCCCAACCTGAGTGCGCATGGGTGCCTGTTCGTCATCTCCGCAGTGGAGTCGTTCAGCGACCATGTTCTGGAACGGTTACGCAAGGGGCATACAGGAGCTGATATCATGACGGCGCTCGGCATTCTGCGCGAGGCCGGCATCGCGCTTCGCCCATCGCTCGTCGCCTTCACGCCCTGGACTAGCTTGGACGATTACCTTCATATGTTAGACATGGTGGAGGTCCACGATCTCATCGATGCGACCGATTCCGTACAATTGAGTATTCGTCTCTTAGTGCCACCCGGGTCGGCTCTGCTCGCCAAGTCTGACATTCAGCGGTTCCTCGGTCCGCTGAATCAGGCCGGCTTTCAGTATCCGTGGACGCACCCGGATGGGCGAATGGATCGGCTGCATCAGGCAGTGACTGCGATCGTGGAAGCGAGTGCCAAGAAAGAGGAAGATGCGATGGTGACCTTCGATCGCATTCGAGCGATTGTCGATATGATAGCCGGTCGTCACACTGAGTCCTCGACTCGGACTAGGGTGAGCAGGCCTGATCGTCCGAAGCCGCCTCGTTTGACAGAATCATGGTTCTGCTGCGCTGAGCCGACGACCCAGCAGTTCAGCCCGCTACAAACGAAGGAGCACGGGGAAATCCAGCATGGGTGGAATGACATACAGTTGAGGGGGAGACCAGAAATGGAAGCTGAGCTGATGACACAAGGCACGCAGATCCAGGAACTCTTGGGATTGAAGGTACCGGCAGTGGCGATCGCGTTTCGAGACACGGCCCCTGCGGACATTCCAAGGGTGACCGCCCCTGCACCGGCAGGATGCGGCTATTGGAAGCTGGCAGCTGAGGGTCAGGTCTTCTATACGGAGGCATCGGATCACTACACCTGTCCGGTCGGGGCCCATACCCACGGTGTGGATCTGCCACCACAGGTCGCGACTGAGCTGAACGGTCTGGTCCAGACCATGGTTGGGATGCAGTACCTTACGATGGCAGAGATTCCGATGATCCCGCGTCGACAGGAGACCTTTCACGTAGCTGTCTATGCGCCACTCACGCAGGCCACCTTTACCCCGGACGTGGTGCTGGTCCGCGGGACCGTCAAGCAGCTGATGCTGCTGGCGGAGGCGGCACAGTCCGCGGGTATTGCCGGCGGTGGCGCGACAATGGGACGGCCGACCTGCGCCGTGCTGCCGGAATCGCTGCAATCGGGACACACGGCCACCAGTTTTGGCTGTATAGGAAACCGCGTTTATACTGGGCTCGGGGATGATGAAGGCTATTATGCTATTCCAGGCGCCAAGTTGACCGACGTGGTCAGGAAATTGGCGATCATCATCGAGGCTAATCGTCAGTTGGAAGCGTTTCATCGAGCACGCGCGGGAACAACAGGATGCTGAAAAAGTCCACCAGCGTCGTTCTCGCATCGTTCAGACCCTCAACGTACCCCAAGGGTACGCCTCGGCCCTTCACTCGCTGCGGCCTTGCTGGACGGACTTTTTGAGCATCCTGGGGTAGCATCTTGCTATCCTAGACGTGCGAACTGGTGAATCTCAGACGTTGCCACAATAATGTTGCAACAGCCTGCTAAGAGATTACGATGTCGAGACTGCTGCTCCTCTTGCCGACTGCGACCTATCGAGCGGAAGCCTTCCTCGACGCGGCTTGCAGCTTAGGTTTATCTGTGACCATTGGGATGGAGCGGGCTCCCGAAGCCCTTCCTGATTCGTCGCGCGACGTCTTGTTGCTCAATGTTCGAGATCCACAGGCGGCCACGAAGACTGCGGTCGAATTCGCCCGCCAGCACGCGATCGATGCGGTGATCGGGGTCGATGATGTGACCGCCGTCACTGCCGCCGCCGTGGCAGTAGCGCTAGGGTTGCCCCACAACTCTGTCGCGTCCGTCACCGCCGCCAGAAACAAGCGCCAGATGCGCGAGCTACTGTCCGGACAGGGCATACCCGTCCCTCGCCATAGAGTGTTCCCCCTCGATGGTGATCCAAAGGGGTTCGCGAAACAGATCGTCTACCCCTGCGTCGTGAAGCCGCTGATCCTCTCCGCAAGCTGTGGGGTGATTCGCGCCAATGACGAGGAAGAGTTTAGGGGTGCGTTCCATCGCGTGGGCGCGCTCCTCACCAATTTGGGTCTGGTGGCACGGGACGAGCAGGCCCGTTGGATTCTCGTCGAGGATTTTGTGCCGGGGATCGAAGTCGCATTGGAGGGTTTGCTCACACAGGGAGCGCTGCAATCGCTCGCGATGTTCGATAAGCCCGATCCGCTCAACGGCCCCTTTTTTGAAGAAACGATCTATATCACGCCTTCACGTCTCTCCTCCGACCTACAACAGAAAGTTGTCGCCTGTGCGGGTCGAACGGCGCAGGCGCTCGGACTACGGGAAGGGCCGGTGCATGGGGAATTCCGCGTGAATGAGAACGGAGTATGGGTCATTGAGTTGGCGGCACGAGCGATCGGTGGGCGTTGTTCCAGAGCTCTGAATTTTGCCGCCGGCATGTCGCTCGAAGAGCTGATCCTCCGCCACGCACTGCGGATGCCGCTCCCTCCCCTCACCAGACAAGAGCATGCGGCAGGAGTGATGATGCTTCCTATTCCGTACGGCGGCATGCTGCGTGAAGTGCGGGGACAGGCTGAAGCGAAGGCGGTACCTGGGATTGAAGAACTGACGATCACGGCAGAGCCTGGCGGTGAACTGGTCCCCCTTCCTGAGGGGACACGCTACCTGGGGTTTCTCCTGGCACGGGGAACGACACCGGAGGATGTGGAGCGGTCGCTTCGGGACGCGCACCGCCGATTGACGGTTGTCATCAGCGCCTCGCCCCACACACAACCCGACCCGTCGCCATCGTCACCGCGATCCCGAGCCATGAGCTTTTGAATGCCACGCAGCCTGCCGTTGGCTAGCTCGGCTTCTTCCGAACCTCTGCGGTCATGCTCCGCGACCACTCGTCCAGACTCTTACCTTGTGCCGCCACGTCCGGGAGGCCGGTCATGTCGTGCACCCATGCGCCCTGCACGACCTCACCATCGTCCGCCACACCCTTCTTGATGGCCTCAAGCTCTTTATCAAACCGTTCGGGGGCTTGCTCAAGGATGCGCCTGATCTTCCACTTCGTCGTCGGTTTGCCATCCGCATCCAA
>JBKJZK010000454.1:0-6047 GCA_046715215.1 Nitrospiraceae bacterium | reverse complement strand
GAGGCGATCGCAGCCATTCAGAAAGCCATTGAGTATCCCTTGCTCCATACGGAGACGTTTCAGCGCTTCAAGTTCACTCAACCCAAGGGCTTTCTGCTCTATGGCCCTCCCGGCTGCGGAAAGACCTTGATCGGACAAGCGGCAGCCGCCAGTCTTTCAAAGCTGGTGGGGAAATCAAGCCAGGGCGTGCCCGATGCGAAGGGGGGCAAGCTGCCGGTGACTCGAGGGGCCTTCCTCCACATCAAAGGACCTGAGATTCTGAATATGTGGTTGGGGGAATCGGAGCGGATGGTCCGGGAACTCTTCGCCCAGGCCCGCGCTCATCGGAGCGAGGGGGCGTTGCCCTTTATTTTTATCGACGAGGCGGAATCGGTTCTCGGTACGAGACGGGCGTCTCGTTCATTCAACATCTCCAGCACCTTGGTGCCGATGTTCTGCTCCGAGATGGACGGGATCGAATCCTTGCGCGATGTGGTGATTATTCTGGCATCGAATCGACCTGATCTGATCGACCCGGCTGTGCTGCGGCCAGGGCGTATCGATCGCAAGATCAAAGTGAGCCGTCCGAACCGTGACTCGGCGGCAGCGATTCTCAACGTGTATCTGACAGATGAACTGCCCCTGGATCGGCAATGGATTGACCAGCACGGCGGAGATTGGAAGAAGGCCTGTGCCGACCTCGTCGAGCATGCGCTCTCCGCGATCTTCTCGCGCATCGATGAGAATCGACTCCTGTCGATTCGGCTCCGAAGCGGACAGAATAAGGTCCTCTATCGAGGCGATCTGATCAGCGGTGCGATCCTGGCTTCGATCGTTCAACGGGCGAAGGAGCAGGCAATCGACCGTATGATTGCGGCCGGCGGGGTTGAGCAAGGCGGCATGACCTTGGACGACCTGGTGAACTCCGTTCACGCAGAATTCCGAGCGGGTGAGATCTTGCCGCCCGATGATGCGGCGGAAGAATGGCTCAAGCTCCTCGATCACCATCCGGAACAGGTGGTGGGGGTTTCGTCGTTCCGAAGGGGGCGGCAGTCCGAAGAGAGATTGATCAACCAAATTATTTGAAGACGGAAGGGGTGGGTGAAGGGTAAGGCGTGAGGGGTAGAAGAACATGAAAAGGCTTTGTTCAGGCAGGCCCGTTCTTTTTACGCCTGACGTTTCACGCCTAACGGCATGATACGGCTATTCGGCATTGAAACAGAGTATGGGATTACCAGGGAAGACCAGGACGCGGTCGATCCAGTTGTGGAGTCGATGGAACTGGTGCGGGCCCACCTGACCGCCTCGTTCGAGCGGCGCTGGGACTATGGCGGTGAAGATCCGCACGAGGATGCGCGAGGGTTCCGGGTCTCCGGCCTGCAGCAAGATAAAGAAGAAGACGAATTCGCCAAGGTCGATGCCCATCGGCCGTTTTCGTTTCATGAGATGAAGAGCGATCTGGTTCTCCCGAACGGCGCACGCTTCTATAACGATCATACGCACCCTGAATATTCTACGCCTGAATGTCGAACGCTTTTAGATATCCTGGCCCATGACCGTGCCGGGGAGCGCATTGCCCAGCGGGCGGCGGAGCGTCGCAACCACGCGATCGGCGGGCCCCATGTGCAGCTCTACAAGAACAACACGGACTTTCACGGACATAGTTACGGATGTCACGATAACTATCTCGTCTCTCGCTCGATTCCCTTCCCTTCGCTGACTGCGGGGCTGCTGCCGTTCCTTGTCAGCCGGCAGGTCATTGCTGGAGCCGGCAAGGTCGGCGTGGAAGGTCAAGAGAGCGGATTCGTGCCGGGCCATTATCAGCTGTCTCAACGAGCCGACTTTCTGGAGACGGATCTGAGCGTCGACACGATGCACAACCGGCCAATTCTGAATACGAGGGACGAACCCCACGCGGTTCGGGAAAAATATAGACGGCTCCATCTCATCATCGGCGATGCCAATATGTGTGAGTACGGCACGGCGTTGAAAGTCGGGACGACGCAGTTGGCGCTGGAATTGATCGCGCGCGAGGTCGCACCTGTTATTGAATTGGAACATCCCGTCACTGCGGTGAAGCAACTGTCTCGCGATCAGAACCTGAAGGCGACGGTTCGTCAGAAGAACGGCAGCACCATTACGGGGCTCGACATTCAAGAGCAGTACTATCTCGCAGCCGAGAAGCATTTGGCCGGTGCTGACGCAGAGACCGATTGGATCCTTCACGAATGGGCCGCCACGCTCCAGTTACTTACCGGTGATCGACGACAACTCGTCGGGCGGCTTGATTGGGTCACCAAGCTCTGGCTATTGGAAACCTTTATGCAGGAAGAACGGATTGGATGGGATGATCCCTGGCTGGCGAGTTTGGATTTGGAGTACCACAATGTGAATCCGGATCGCGGGCTCTTCCTGGGGCTTGAAGCCGAGGGGAAGGCCTGGCGGATGACGTCGGAGCAGGACGTCGAATCGGCATTGTTGGTTGGCCCGACCGATACCAGAGCGGGGATTCGAGGCCTCTGCATCAGACGGTTTCCGGATCAGATCAAATCGATGCAGTGGGAACGTATTCAGTTCAGCGGTGGGTTATTTCCACGAACATTAGAAATGGGCGATCTCTTCGAGCCACAGGCGGTGCAAGCCTGCGCGCAGATATTCGAGCGCGCGGTCTCTCCGCTGGATGCGCTGAACGCATGGAACAGAGAAAAGGAGTCCCGATCATGAACTACATCTCAACACCGGAACGGCGTGAAGGGCCAGGCAATCCGATGCCGAAGGCGCCGAGTCCGTCTGATGAGGGCGGCGGGCCGAAACGGCCGGAGCCCGGGTCGCCCGATAAAGATAATTTGCTCAAGCGTATGCGCAAGGTCGATCCGAAACAGGCTGAGCGGTATCGGCAACGGACCGGAGAGTAAAGACGTTAGGGGTAAGGGGTTAGGCGTGAAGGGGTAGGTTCTGAGGTCCGATCGCCTGACGGTTCACGCTTTACGAGGGGTTTTCAAGATGGGAATGCAAGGGGATTTTCTTCAGCTGTTGAAGGAACAGGGCTACACACTCGGCGTGCCGGCGGTAGTGGGGACTGGCCATGCACTCACGAATGCCACCACGATTTTGGCCTTCAAGTATCGCGATGGCGTGCTGGTGGCCGGAGATCGTCGCGCGACCGCAGGCAACATGGTGATGTACGATCGCACGGACAAGGTGTTGGAGATCGATCGGCATAGTGTGATGGCGATTGCCGGGGTCCCGGCGACGGCCTATGAAATGGTGCGCGTCCTGGAGCATTCCTTCAAATACTACCGGAGGACGCAGCTACAAGAATTGAGTTTCGACGGCAAACTTCGCGCCGTCTCCAATCTCTTGAAGGACAATGTGCCCGCGGCGTTGGCCGGGACGGGCGCTGTGGTCCCGGTGTTTGCCGGCTACGATCTGGAGCAGGGTTCGGCTAAGATCTATTTCTACGATATCCTTGGGGCGGAGTTCGAAGGCGTTGAGTATGCCGTGTCCGGGTCCGGTTCCCCCACGATCCGAGGGATCTTGCACTATCTGAATACGTGGGGCGATCAGCCCCTCAGTGCGCTACCACAAGAACAGGCTATGGTTCAGGCATTACGATTGCTCACAAGCGCGGCAGAGTTCGATTCCGCGACCGGTTGTGTTAACCGGGAGGCGAGTCTCTACCCCGTAATCAAGTTGATTACGGGGGCCGGTGTGCAGACGGTGCCGGATGCGACATTAAAACCCCTCTATGAATCACAGGTGGTGCGCTATGTATGAAGAGCCCTATCGCTGGGTGGAAGCAGTCGGCAATCGGCGACAGTATCTCGACGAACAGTTCAAGCAGGGGAGCCCGGTTGTCGCGCTGACCTATGATGGAGGCATTCTCCTGACGACGGTGAGCAAGGGGACACCGAAGCTTTACGAGATATACGACCGGCTGGCATTGGGTGGGATGGGGCATCCCACGGATTTGGAAAAGCTTCGCTTCAGTCTGCTCGAAATGGCGCATGTCGAAGGCTTCAACCGCTCGCCGTCTGATGTGACGGGATCGAGACTGGTGAAGTACGGCATTGCTCCGGTGATTAAGCAGGCCTTCGAGGAAGTATATAAGGCGCCTTTCATCGTGCGCATTCTGGTGGTCGAGTTGGGCCTGAAGCCGGAGAAGGATGCGTTACTGACGATCAACTACGATGGCACGTTTGAAGAAACGACGGGTCGCGCGGTCT
This sequence comes from Nitrospiraceae bacterium, assembly GCA_046715215.1. Classification (GTDB taxonomy): domain Bacteria; phylum Nitrospirota; class Nitrospiria; order Nitrospirales; family Nitrospiraceae; genus Palsa-1315. The sequence goes on along the minus strand of JBKJZK010000454.1, from coordinate 1,842 downwards.
TGGCCGCCACCCCTGCTGTTCAGACCAAGATGATGTCCTATCTCAAGGAACAGATACTCGTGACGCTCTCACTGGAACAGGCGTTGGATCTGGCGCTGCGTGCCTGGGCGATCGGTTCGTTGGCGCATCAACAGGATGAGGCAGACCAACAGGCTGAGACTGAGCCACCAACAAGTGGAGTGGGTTCATCGGCCGCCGCAATCCCAAGCAGTGACACCTTGATCGCACATGTACGGGGCATTGCCGGTGAACGGACGATCGAATGTGCGATCCTCGATCGCCAGGCTCCCGGTACCTCCAAGTATCGGTCGCTCAAGCCGGCGGATCTTTCACGTCTCCTGCCGAAGGCCCTTCAATCCGTCGTGGCGAACTGAGATGCTGAACCGTATTTTCGGACTTGAAACCGAATACGGACTCTTGGTGAATCAAGACCAGCCTGATCATTCCCCCACCTGGTTTTCCCACAAGATTCGAGACCATCTCTTTCATGTCCAACGGCGAGGCGTCCTCGATCTGCACCACCGAGGACACGATGAACCTCCCGGCAACGGAGGATTTCTCACCAACGCCGGGCGTATGTATCTCGACATGGGACATTTGGAGTGGGCTTCGCCGGAGTGTGAGTCTCTGAGTGATGTGGTGGCCTCCGACCGTGCCGGCGATCAGTTGCTGCAGGATGCGATTCAAGACCTTGGTCTGGCCGACACGGTTTCGTTGATCAAGAACAATGTGGATCATGAAACCGATGCGACCTTTGGATCGCACGAGAACTATCTCGTCTCGCGGCGCTTCCCCTTTACGCGGCGCGGCCTCGGGCCCTTCGTGACCTTTCTGGTCACCAGACAGATCTTTACAGGGGCCGGACGTGTCGGCGCGGCGGGTTCCCAGGACGCCTGGATTCAGATGGACCGGCTCATCGTCCCGCGAGGAGCGAACCAGCGCCATGCGCAGCAGCCTGTCCTCCCGTTTCAGATTTCTCAGCGTGCAGATTACATCGTGAATGACTTTTTCGAATGGGTGCAGCAGAATCGCGCTATCGTGAATACCAGAGATGAACCACTGGCCGACCCGAATCAATTCCGCCGTATTCACCTCCTACTCGGGGATTCAAACATGGCCGAGGTGGCGACGGCCTTGAAGTTGGGCACGACAGGGTTGGTCCTTCAACTGATCGAGGAGGGCTACGCGCCACTCGATCTTGAGATACATGAGCCGGTCGAAACCATGCAGGAACTGTCACAGGATCAGGACCGACAATGGATCGTTCGACTGCAAACGGGGAAGACGATCTCTGCGATCGACATTCAGGAAGCATTTCTCGCGTCGGCGCAAGCGCACTATCGGGGCCAAGACGCCGAAACCGATTGGGTGCTTGATCAATGGGAAGCGGTTTTGCAAGATCTCCGCGGGGACTACACAACGCTGGTGGGTCGGGTCGATTGGGCCTCGAAGTTGTGGTTGCTCGAAACCTTTCGCGAGGCGGAACAGATGACGTGGGCAGATCCGGCTCTGAAGAGTCTTGATCTGGAGTATCACAATCTCCATCAAGGCAAAGGGCTCTATTATGGTCTCATGGAAGAAGGGCGGGTTCCACGACTCACTACGGACAAGGCGATTGCCTTGTCCATGGACCATCCACCACGCAACACCAGGGCGTTTGGGCGGGGTGAACTTGTTCGACATTTGTTGGCCTGTGGACCTTCGAATGAACCAGCTGATTCAGAGCCGGAAGCACGGTTTTCTCCCTCGTATGTGATCAACTGGTCGATCTTCCAACTGCGTGGCCACGCGCCCTTTCCCATGCCAGATCCGTTCAAGACCTACGTGCAGGAAGTGCGTGCC
>JBKJZK010000453.1:0-1086 GCA_046715215.1 Nitrospiraceae bacterium | reverse complement strand
CGTTCGGGGCGAAGTCAGCATAGTTGAACGACGCGACGACTTTCGCTTTGAATTGCGGGCTCTCCGGCCAGGCAGCGCTGCGATTGGCAATCCCATCGAAGCGGACGGTCACGGGCTTGATGGTTTTTCCTCCCTGATCGAACACCATATAACTGTCCCGCGCGAAGTTGGGAACATTCCCGAAGATGACGGTGGTGACCAGCAAGGTCTGGCCTTCCAGTACCTGCGTCACATCGTTCTGGCTCGGCTGGATCCCCCGCAGGGCCATATGCGTCGCCATGACCGACAACCCGCCGAGCTTCGTGATCAAAAACCCACTGGAATGGAGATTGTCGGTTGCGCCGAATCGAATATAAAACGTATCCGGAGGCCTCCGCTTCTGTGCCGCCTCTTTTCCATGATCGAGTGCGGTCTCAATCTGCTCCGCGGTAGGATGCACGTCGATGGCATGGGCCGACACATGCGGGAGGCCACTCAACGCAACAAGGCCCACGCACAGCAACATGCTCCGCACCCGATCGTCCTGTGCGACCCACATGGGCATGCCAGTACCAGATCACTCTTCTCCTGTCAACGAACCGCCCAGCCCCTCATCGAGGTTGACAACAGCAAAGGTGAAGTGATAAAAACCGAGCCGCTACTCAGCCCGAATTAGTCATCAATCCCGTCGGGAAATTGCCCGAAAGCGCGTTTCTCGTGAAGCGAGGACGACCTCAAGCCCTCGCTCATTTTTCCCAAGAAGTTATCAAGAAGTTATACGGAGGAGTTTCGATGCCGATACCTGAACAAGCCCCAGCGCCCCAAGCACCTAAACGCCAATATGTGAACTTCGCCTTCTATAAAGTCGACCCGGCCTGGCGGCGCCTGCCTGAGAGTGAACGCACCAAAGGTAAGCAGGAATTCCTGCGTGCGGTCGAGGACTATGCCGGCAAGGTCCTCGTGGTTGCGTACTCCTCGATCGGGATCAGGGGCGACTGCGACATTATGATGTGGCGAATCAGCTATGAGCTGGAACTGTTCCAGGACATGACCACGAAGATCTTGGCCTCGGGGTTGGGACAGTACCTGACCACTCCCTACTCCTAT
>JBKJZK010000452.1:0-4003 GCA_046715215.1 Nitrospiraceae bacterium | reverse complement strand
CCTAGGGCCACAGTGCGCGACACAATTTCGGCGCGCGGCTGAAATACTCGACAGGAAGAACCGGACAGATCATGTGCTACATACACCGGACAAGTTAACTTGCTATCTACAGCAGAGAAATTCAGCAATCGGGCCGTTTGGCGCTGCAAGAATCAGCCAGGTCGGATGAAGGAATGAAAGTAATCCACAGGGCTCGGTGGTGCAGTCAAGGCAATCATGAACGACTGAGGATCGTAGCCGATGACTTCGAGGTCCTTCGAAGCCAGCGCCAATTCTTCCTCTGTGAGATAGGCGACGGTGTCCGGAATGCCTGTCGGCTTGAGCGAGCGCGCAAGCGCCTGGAGCGCTTCACGCTCCTGCGGCGGCATCTCCAATAGAATGGGGAAGTCCAGATGCCGCGCATAGGGGCTCCGATAGGTCTCGTTCAATGCGCAGAGGGTCTTGAGCATCAAGCGGTCTTGTTCCCACGGCGCCATTCTCGTACCGGCAGAAGGATGGGTGGCGATAAGATCCATGAGAGTCAAGACGTTGGTCCCCAAGGTGCGTCCTACAAACTCACGCTGGCTTTCTATCGTCATCGTGCCGGCCTCCAACTGCTTGGCGACCGCTTCGGCTAACGCAAAGTTGACCATGAAACTCTGTTGTCCGCCAAATTGGCCATAGCAGGGCTTCTCCGGATCGTTCAGCACGTTCATATCCGCTGTACCTGCGTCGAAACTGGTGAACCCGATCGCCTGAGGAGCCAACAGGCGCTTGGCTTCCTTGATCGTGGCATAGGCCCCCAGATTAACGGGAACCAATACTTGTTGATCGATACGTTTGAGGAAATCCGTGATCGTCTTTCGGTAGGGAACCTCTTTCCATTCGACCGTCCGATATTCACGCTCCCACACCAGGTCGTCGAGGAAGGGGGGAAAGCCCTTGAGCGCCTCCAGATCCATGGCGCCGAACGCTCGGACAAAGGCCGCCCAGTCAGGAATTTTCGCATGAGCGGCTTCGCTCACGTTCGGTCGCAGAAATTCTTCTTCAATGTCGTTCGTCTTGCGCGACATCAATTTTGTCGGGAGATCGTTCCACAGTTCGTTACAGATAATCCGATCCACGCTGCCATCCGCAACCGCGTCGAGCCGGTCCACGGTCCCTCGACGCGTCTCGACCCGATTGCGGTGGGGCGCGAGCTCCTGATGAGCCAGGGCTGCATCGAGCACTGCTTGTTCCCAATCGACCAGCACATATCGAATGCGGGGATAAATCACTCCATCTTTATCGAGGACCTTGAGATGGCTCAAGAAACAGGCGGCGAGATTGCCGTTCCCGGGACCGAGTTCCATCACCGTGAGGGGTGCGGCGTGAGGGGTGAGGCGTGAATCCGACGCTTTTTCGCCTAACGCCTGACGCCTGACGCCTGACGTTTTTTCACGCTTCACGACTTTTTCGAAGTAGTCCGCCGCGAGAGCATGGGCAAGCCGATGGTCGGCTGAGGCAAAGGTTTGGTAGAAGCTGCGGATCTGATTGCCCCGGAAGCGGTAGAAGAGCGTATTGATGTGGACTTGCCACTGATCGACCGGCTTATAGCCGCCGATGAGCTGGGGTAAGGCGTCTGCGTCCTGCAACATCACAAAATCCTGGGCGGGGCCAACGAGCGAGCGAGACATGAGAGAGAGGCGCGATCCGAAGTTCGAAGTTCGGGGTTCGAAGTTCAGAAAACCTCGAACCCTCGCGTCTCGCTCGTCCCGCCCTGCTCGATTCCAGCTTCAAAGAGCGCGGATTCTAGCAGATGGCGGGAAACAGCCGCAACGGGATTTCCTGCAGCTTTCAGCCATCAGCCTTCAGCTCTCAGCCTCGGAACCAGGGCAAGGTCACTCTAAGAGTCTCTTTCCCCTGGCTGAGGGCTGATAGCTGTCGGCTTTTTCTTCTCCTTGACAGCTCCCGTCGACCGGTGTACGAAAACAGTCATGCCTGTCCTTTTCATCGCACTACTCTTGGTTTCTTGCGGCCTTGCGGGAACCCCGGCGCTGGCGGCGGAGCTGCCGATCACCAAGAATTCCCCCAGCCCTGATTTTCAGAACCGCCCCCAAGACGTCACCCCATACGACTTCGACGCCCCGCCGCAAGGCCTGTTCCGCACCATTACGACGGCGGAAGGATTCGATGAGGAACTGGGCTTTCACCGTACGCACGAGATCGTGCCGGTGAACCCGACCGACCGGTTCAGTCCCGATGCCCCGGCAGTCTTCATTGTATTCCACCTGCACCAGCATTATCAGGGGTTCCAGGTGTTCGGACGCTGCTTCCCGGAAGCGGTAGCTGGCCTCGATCCCACCGTGATGATTGGACAAGATGCCATGCACATTGCGCTCGAAGACGAAAGCGGCTATCTCACGCTCTCCCCTCCACGGGACGCATGGAAACCTGGCCGATACAAAGTGGAAATTCACGTGGGAGAACAGGTCAACGAGATGAGTCTGATGGGCACGATGCGCTTCACGATCGCCGCGGCGGGGACGTGATGGGTGATCGGTGATGCGTGATGAGGAAAGACCCGATAACCCCCGTCATCACTGTTCACCCATCACTCATCCATCCTTCGTTTGACGCTCCCTCCGGCATTCTGTAGAATGCGCGCGTGAGCGTGTGGTTCCCCTTCTGCGTCAGGAATATCTACCCCGCATGGCCGTGCCATCCCATCCATGGGCTTCCGTCATCGTCCCCATCAAGGATGAGCGAGACAATCTCATTCCACTGATTGAGGGACTTCTCACTGTCATGAACTCACATGCGGCCTCGCAGACTCGGCCGTTCGAAATCATTTTCGTGGACGATGGCAGCAGCGACGGCAGCAGTGAAGCACTGGATCGCCTGGCGGCGCAGCACCGGCAAGTGCGGGTCTTCCACTTCGACCGAAACTACGGCAAGACCTGTGCGCTCGACGCGGGTTTCCGTCAATCTTCCGGCGAAATAATCATCCAAATCGACGGCGATCTTCAACAGGACAGCCAAGACATCCTAAAACTCCTCCCCTATACTGATACCCACGATCTCGTGTGCGGATGGAGGCAAGAGCGGCAAGATGGTCTGGTGAAAAAAATATCGTCCCGAATTGCCAACCGTGTGCGGAACCTCTTTACCCACGACGGCGTCCACGACACAGGATGCCCGCTCAAGATATTCCGGCGGCCCGTGCTGGAGCGACTGCACCTCTTCGAAGGCATGCACCGATTCTTTCCCGCGCTCGCGCTCATGCACGGGTTCACTGTCACCGAGGTGCCGGTCCGGCATTACCCACGCATTCACGGCGTCTCCAAGTACGGCATGGGCAACCGATTATTCAAATCTCTCTATGATTTGATTGCCGTTCGGTGGATGCAAACCAGAGTGCTGCGATATACATTCCGCGACAAGTGATGAGTGATCTGTGCTGGGTGGTGAGTGACTGAGACGACTGTGGTCACGCACAAGGACTTGGAGGTCTGGAAGAAAGCCATGGATTTGGCTGCACATATTTATTCGCTTACTCTGCAATTCCCCAAAGAAGATCTCTACGGGTTAACTTCGCAGGTGAGGCGTTCCGCTGTTTCGATACCAAGTAATATAGCGGAAGGCGCGGCAAGGCATTCCGGAAAGGAATTCGTCCGGTTTCTTCACATCGCTTCTGGGTCGATCGCTAAATTAGAGACGCAGCTTCTTTGGGCCGCACAAATGGGGTTCATTTCACGTGACCACGTTATTTCCCAAATCGAGGAAGTGAGAAAGCTGCTTCTTGGCCTTCTCCGCGCTTTGAAAAATGAACCCATCACCCATCACTCATCACTCATCACATCTCCATTATGAGCATCGAAACCATCTGGCTCGGCATCGGATTTCTCGGCCAAGGGCTGTTTTTCGGCCGCTGGGTGGTCCAATGGATTGCCTCTGAAAAAAAGGCGGAAAGTCAGGTCCCGATCTCGTTTTGGTACATGAGCCTGATCGGCGGGCTCATCACGCTCGCCTATGCGATCTATCG
>JBKJZK010000451.1:0-3911 GCA_046715215.1 Nitrospiraceae bacterium | reverse complement strand
AATCCCGCAGCCGGTATCGGCGACACAGGTTTGGACAAAGCCCTCGGGGGTCGTCTGGAAATCGACGGTGATGCGGCTGCCTGACGGCGTGAACTTGCTCGCATTGCCGATGAGATTCCAGAGAATCTGTTCCAGTTTATCGTGGTCCCCCTGGACCGCCGGGAGTCCTTCCGCATGCATGATCTCAAGTGTAATCGCCTTTTCAGCCGCGATGGTGCGCAAACTGTCGGCGACCAGGAGGGCCGTGGATTCGATGCAGACCGGTGTGAGGCAGAGCACTTCTTTTTCGCTGTCAAGGCGGGACCAATCGAGCAATTGATTGATGATTCTGGTGAGACGATTCAGGTTATGTCCAATGCGAGAGAGGTAGGTCAATTGTTGTTCGTTCACCGGCCCTGCAATGCCGTCGCGCATATTGTCCGCGAAGCTGCGAATGACGGTCATGGGGGTGCGCAACTCATGCGACGCGACAGAGAGAAACATCGACCGCCGCCGATCGTGTTCCTGGAGGCGCTCATTGGCGATGGACAATTCCTGCGTGCGCTCTCCAATACGCTGTTCAAGGTGCTGCGTGAGTTCTTCGAGGTGGGCATAGGCTCTGGCGTTGTCGATGGCCGCGGCCACGTGGCTGGCGATCGTCAACAGCATATGGAGGTCCTCGTCCGTGCAGGGTTGTGCGCCCCGGTCGGCGGCGAGGTACCCGAGAATCTGGTTGTGACTCTGGAGCGGCACCGCGATGAACGACGTCACACCGGTGCGGCGAGCCAACTCCAGTATAGATGGATGCATACGATCGGCCACGGCCTCAAGGTTCGGGATAAGTATGGGCTTGCCATGAATCAGCAGGTCGGCCTGGAGGCTGCCATCGTTCAGGATCGGCAGATCAAGATGACGAACTGCCTCCGCAATTTCCGGCGAGACTCCCGCGATCTGGGCCCCATACGCCGTGTTTCGTTCGCGATGCCGCAGCATCAAAAACATCCGCGAAAAACCCAGATCTGCGATCAGGAGCTGCAAGATGGTGTTGAGGAGCTGGCTCCGGTCCAGCGTCCCGACGATGGCCGCACTGACTTGATGTAACGTGGTCAATTGACCGACCTGGTGTTTGATGGTGGCCAGGTTCGCTGTAATGGCGCTGTTCCTTTCCTGTAATGAGTGGGTCATGAGATTGAACATGCGAGTCAGGTGGCCGACTTCGTCGCGGGTGGAAAGGGTGAGGGGTGCAGGCAAGTAGCCCTCAGCCACTTGTTGAGCCACACCGGCAAGGTTCCTCAGCGGTTTCGTGATACGGAGGGTGAGGAGATTGGCGCCGAGCGCGCCTGCGCCGATGATGAGAATGGTGAAGACAAAAATATTTCTGACCATTAGCTCGAGCTCGTGTTTCAGATGTGCGTCGGTCAATCCTATTTGGACAACACCATACACGAGTGCCGGCTGTGTCTGGGATGAGGTAGTGCCTCCTTCCTCCCTCTGAATAGAAAAGTGAGAAAGCGAGGTGTTCCCTTTTGCCGTTCGCAGCACCGGCATGGCAAAATCGTACACGATTTCCTCCCACGCAAATCGATTGCCGAGCTTATTGGAGAGGGAGATACGTGTCATCCGGGGAAGAGTACTTGACGATTGGAGGTGCTGTTTCGCAATCTGAGGCTCCGGGTACAGCGGATGAGCCATGGACCGCACAAGGCTGGAAGACGATTGGCGAGTCCCCTTCGTCTGCTGGGCGAGCACGGCGCCGTCCGAGCCGGTGATGACCACATACACCACATCCTGGACAGCCACGAGGCCTTCCATGAATTGCTGGAGCGTGGCTTGATCTCCCGCCACGAGGCCCGCATATCGAAAATCGTCATTGCGCACCACGCTCGTGAGGAGGATCGTTCCTAGCTGGTGGAGGTTGTCGGTCATCGCCTCTCGCCTCTCTTTGACGTAGTACCAGCTCAAGGTTGAACAGGCAATGATGAGAATGAGGCTGAAAAAAAGTACGAACTTTGCGCGCAAGCTGGGGAACCCGCTCGCGGGTAATGCCATGGGAGACCAGGGTTCCTCCGGCGGAGCAGGAGGCTTCACTTGCAGGTCCGCATTAATAGGTTTCATCGATGAGACTCGTCAGCTCCTTTGGAAACGTAATGCCGAGGAACCTCGCAGTCTTGAGATTGACGGTAATCTTGAATCGCTCGATCGGCACGGGGTTGAGCGGCAGCAGCCGTTCTCCGTCGAGAATGCGCTTCGCGAGCAATCCGGTTTCCCGGCCGACATCGCCGTAGTTGACGGACATGCTGAGCAGCGCTCCCAGGCGTGTAAATTCCGGTGAGAACCCGATCACGGGTATCTGACGTACGAACGCTGATTCAAGGATGAAGTGTATGGACTCGTTCGTCAATACCGTGGAATCCGGTATGAGCCAGAGGACCTCAACATCCGAGAGCAGCGTGCGCAATTGCTGGGGCACGTCCTTATCACTCTCGACGGGAAGCCCCTTCAATTGAAAGTCGGAGATGATGCCCTGCTGCATCGCATCCTTCATCCAAGAGGAGGTCTTGGCGGGATCATAGAGCGTCCCGAGCCGATGAAGGGTCGGCAGGAACTTCCGCATGATCTTCAGCTGTCGGTTGACGGGGACCTCCAGGAGCGTGCCGGTCATGTTGGGGGCTGTGAGCTGATGTTTCAAAGGGTCCAGAACCATCATATAGACGATCGGGATATCCACAATTTCTACTTTCGCTGCCAACGCGGCCTTGAGTCCCACGGCGACGACCAGTGACGCATTCGATGCTCGCAGCTTGCGCGCGAGCTTTTTCCCTAGCTCCAGGTCGCCTTGCACATCGTATTCGGTATAGATCGCTCCAACCGGGCCCGCGGCCTTCAAGCCTGCAATGGCCTCGCGATACGCCGCGATGTCTGAAGATTGCAGGATGGCAATGTCCATCGCCGCGGATTCCGATACACACAGGGTGCAGAGGCCGAGCAACCAGGCGAGTGCCAGCACGGCCCAGGCTCCTAGGGAACGCGCTGCGCGGAAGAGCCGGTCTATGTGGTCAATGGTGTTCATCGTTCTCAGACGCAAGATCCCATGGCAATTCCGGTATCTGTCGATCTATCGAATGTTAAATGTTGAATTTTGAATGATGAATGTTCGTTAATCATCAGATCGAGTCCGACTCCAACAATTCAACATTCCCCATTTCTCATTCCACATTTCCAATGCCGCTTCACGCGCCACGGTCTGTGGCGCGGACCGTCCCCAATAGATGCAGGGCCTTTCCGTCTTGGTCTCGAATAATCTCACCCGTCCAGACACACCATTGAAAGCTGCCGTCCGGCCGCAGGACGCGATGTTCAAACGTCACCTCGGCATGTTGCGGCTCCAGCGCACGGCGCATGGCGAGCACAATAGTCTCACGATCGTCCGGGTGGACGAGCGCGAGCAATGCGTTCCGCGTGCCGCGGACCGATCCAGGTACCACGCCGAGCAACCTGTCGACCAGTGGCGACCAGTAGAGTTGACCGGTCTGAATGTTCCAGTCCCAGAGCCCCATCGGCGCGGCGGTCAGGGCGAGACGGCTTGGCGCAGCATTGGCACGGAGTGCATCCTCGATGCGCTTCCGCTCGGTAATGTCGACGGAGATGCCGCAGATCGCATAGGGCTTGCCGGTAAGGTCGAACAGCGGGAATTTGACCGAGATGGAGGTATGGAGGCCATCTGAATGGGCTGCGTATTCTTCAAATTCCACTCCAGTGTTTCGCTCCAACACCGTCACATCGTTGGCGCGAAACGCATCGGCGATGTCCTTAGCGAAAATCTCGTGATCGGTATGACCGACAATCTGGTCCATGGTGAGGTGAAAGGTCTGTTCGAACAGGTGATTGGTGAGAAGATACCGGCCATTCGCGTCTTTCACATAGATCAAGGC
>JBKJZK010000450.1:0-1940 GCA_046715215.1 Nitrospiraceae bacterium | reverse complement strand
CCTCTAGCCCCTTCAACCGATAGCGCCCCTTCGTCGGTTGGTCAAGACAGCCCAGAATATTCATCAGGGTGGACTTGCCGGAACCGGAAGACCCCATGATGGCAACGAACTCACCCTGTTCAATCGTGAGGCTCAGGCCGCGCAATGCTTGAACTTCCACGTCGCCGACCCGATAGATTTTCCACACATCTTCGCATTCGATCAGCGAGCCCATCGGCGTTCCTCGTGAAGCGTGAATCGTGAAGCGTTTGAGAAGGACAGAAGATCTATGACGATGGATGTGGCGGGAAGTGCGAGTTCTTGTAGCGAGCGACGCTTCACGAGATACGCTTCACGCATATTACATTCCTCGGTTACGCGAGGAGCCCCGCTGTCCGCCGCTCCCAAATCCTGGAGGCAGCTCGCTTCCACTCCGGTCGCCTTTGGGTCGCTCGATCCCCACGACCACCAGCGCGCCCTCAGACAACCCCTCCGACACGATCTCCGTTGCCAAGCCATCAGAAATACCCGTATGGACCTGCATAGATTCCAGTTCTCCAGACGGTCCCTGCTTCCAAATGGTTCGACTAAGCGACGTCGCTCCCCTGCCTGCCCCTGCCCCCTGCTCTGCTCCCTTCTCTTTGGTCAGCTTGCCGTCGAGCGTGGAGCGATCGGCCTGGCCCGCGGTCGGGGGTGTGAATCGCAGCGCGGCATTCGGCACTTTGAGCACTGCGTCTCGTTGTGCCACAACGATAGAGACGTTTGCGGTCATCCCCGGCTTCAGGCGGAGATCCTGATTATCGACGTTGACCACGACGTTATAAGTCACCACATTCTGCACATTGATCGGTGCAAGACGGACCTGACGGATCGTGCCGGCAAATTGATACCCTGGGTACGCATCGACCGTGAAGGTAGCCTCCTTCCCTTCGGTAATCCCCCCGATATCTGATTCACTGACGTTGGTGTCGACTTGCATCTTCGTCAGATCGAGCGCGATCAAGAAGAGGTTCGGTGTGGCAAAACTGGCTGCGATCGTTTGACCGACCTCCACGTTTCTGGCGACCACGATCCCGTTCACGGGCGAGCGAATCACGGTGTACTTCAAGTCCAACTCTACGGCATTCAACGCCGCCTCAGCCTGTTTCACTTGCGCACCTGCCACGTTTACCTGCGCCTCAGCCGCCTGGAAATTCGTGGCTGCGACGTCGACGTCGTTCTGAGAGACGAACTGCTGCGCCACCAGGGATTTCACCCGATCCAGTTCGCGCTTGCGTTGAGCCAGATCGGTTTTGGCTCTTGCGACATTCGCTTTCGACATTTCAAGATTGCTGGCAGCTTGATCGCGACGAGCTCTGAGGGGTTCCGGATCGATGGCAGCCACGATATCGCCGGCTTTGACCACCGAATTGAAATCGGCATGCAGGCTCTTGATCATGCCGGACACCTGCGTTCCAACCTGAACCGAAACGACAGGATTGATCGTTCCCGTCGCAGTCACAAGCGAAATGACGGGGCCTCGCTCGACCGCGGCGCTCCGATATCGAATCGGGGCTTTTCGCTCCCCATTGAAGAATACGTAGCCTCCAATGGCCAGCCCAACCGCCAGGACAGCAATGATCAGGATGGCACGGCGCATCGACTCGTTCTCCAATTCCCTCGCCTACTTAGAGTGCATTGTATCAACAAGGCTGAAGGGAATCACCTGCCTGCCACGGCCTCCCTCGGCTCTAGTAGGCTGCGGAAAAACCTTTTCGGCATGCAGAATTTAAATGGTCAGCACGTCTGGGGACAAGAGGAATCAACCCTGCAGGATGCTCAAAAAAGGCGACCTCCTCACCCGCCCCTGGCGGCTACTTCACCCGCCCGTCCTGAGTCTGCCAAGACAGCCTCTTCTCCCAAGGAACGCGCCTTGTCCCAGCAAGGCCGCAGCGAGCTGTCACTTTATAAGGGGTGGGTGG
>JBKJZK010000449.1:0-2956 GCA_046715215.1 Nitrospiraceae bacterium | reverse complement strand
GATAGAAGGTCACCGTTGACTCATCGAGAAAGGCGTCGAGCCGGATGTTTGGGCGATGCGTGTCCACATTCGGTCGCTTATGGCGCACCGACATAAACTTATCGCAGACGGCGTCTTTGATCCGCAGCGTGACGAAGTCCAGGCTGGTGAGTGGACAACGGCGCGCACTCACTTTCACCTTGATGGTCTGTGACGGCGTGAACCAGTCCGGCCAGGGCAGACTATAGGCTGCCCTGTACACATCGTCTTCCGAGCGATAGGGGGCCTGTCCGACTTCCCAGAGCACGCGGCTGGCAATGTGACTTTTGAGATTGACCCAATACATCGTGGACCAGGGAGCCTGGAAGGCGATCCCGCCGTCCGTCTTGGTGGTCATAGGCACGCCAAGGTCATGGAGCTCCTGTTCGAGAACCCCCTCCAACCCGCGCGGGCAGGGTGCAAAGAACCGGAGTTTTGTGCTATCCATGCTCATATAACGCTTCGCGAGACGTGTGGGACAGGCGAGACGCGCGAACCCTCCTTTTCTCGCTCGTCACGCATTACGCGTCACATTCCTATGAACTATTGCAGCATCTGCAGTGCCCCAGTTACCAAGAAGGTCCCTGTCGGCGACAATTTGCCCCGGTTCGTCTGCGATAACTGTCGGGCCATTCATTACCATAATCCAAAGATCGTCGCAGGCTGCATTCCGGAGTGGGGCGGCCAAATCCTCCTCTGCCGGCGTGCGATCGAACCAAAATCAGGTCTCTGGACCTTTCCTGCCGGCTTCATGGAAATCGGCGAGAGTACTGAACAGGCGGCCGTCCGCGAGACATTGGAGGAAGCGCTGGCTCAGGTGGGACGTATCTGCCTCTTTGCGGTCTTGAGTCTCCCACACATTGGCCAGGCCTACCTGGTGTTCCGAGGGCCGATGCATTCGCCCGATTTCGGAGCGGGTGAAGAAAGCCTCGAGGTGCAGTTATTCTCCCTCTCTGCAATTCCCTGGGACAAGATCGCATTCCCCGTGGTCAAGGACGCCCTGCGTCGCTATGTGGACGATGTGACGCGGGGCGAGTTCCAGGTGCATGTGGCCACCTTGCCTGACCGGCTGACCTAATTCCCCCAGGATGCTCAAAAAGTCCGCCCAGCAAGGCCGCAGCGAGTGAAGGACCGGAGGCGTACCCTCTGGCGTACGTTGAGGTTCTGAACGATGCGAGAACGCCCCCTGGTGAAAGGTGCGTCTTGGCGCACGAGGGTTGGGCGGGTGAGAAAAGCGACTTTTTCAGCATCCTGCTACCGCTCCATCAATTGAGTGTGGGAATCGTAATGAGGGGTAGGCTGCGGCCCTCACCATCGTGTAGAAAGCGAAACCCGTCTGCCTCAGTGTAGTCTACAGTCACGCCTTCCATCCGTGGCGCACTCCGCCGATCCATCGCAATCGTGAGGCCATCGATCTGCTGGACGTCGTCGTCAGGCTGGGTGTTCGCTACCAACGTGATACTGAAGCTTAAGCGTGAATCGTCCAGGTCGCGTACGGAAATCCGAACGATCGGATCCTCAGGATGATGGATTTGAATTGCTTTCAGTTTTGCGATGGCGGCAACGGTGACGTCAATCATGATTGCAGCTCTCTGTGGCGAACGATGCCATGAATATCGACCAAGTGATCGTTCCGGTCAATGGAATAGAAAATTCGCCAGTCCTCGACCGCATATTTGGAAAGGCCCGGCAGGTCCGGCGCGATCGGTTCGTGGCGCAAGTTATCGATGTTGGAGGCGATCCATTTGGTCTTGTCCAAGAGTCGCTGTGCTATGGACGGCTCAAGGCTCGCAAGGTCTTTGAGGATGGCTGGGCGATAGGCAAGCCGATACCAGGCCATGTCGTCCTTACCAGCGGAGACCGAGCTGGTCCGCGATGTCCTCGCCGGAGAGTCTTTCATTACTGGAAAAGGACTCTTTCAGGCGCGTGCGCAGGCAATCACCAAGTTGGAGTCCGAGTTCAGGATTGCCCAGTAACTCGCGCAGACGATCGACGATGATGCCGCGTACGAGTCCTATGAATTGTTCCTGGGAAAGTTGGGAGAGGTCCATGAAGACGGAGGATACGGAGGCGAGTCCCTAAAATGCAACTGGGCGCATTATTCACGACGGTTCGTGACGAAACCGCTTTGGAAGCCAGGCGAGAGGAGGGGCACGAGGCGAGAGGGAAGACATTTCCTTCTGGCCCCCTAGCCTGGTGCCACTCGCCAGAAAGCTCGCGATTGCAGTAGAAGCCTTCGTGAATTATGCGGACTTGGAGCCGGTCCGACATTGTCTACGCAACGAGGCGAAAGAGGCGCGGCCAGAATGCGAGGCCGCAGACCCGGGGAAAACCGGAGGTGTGTTCGCTGGAATACATTGAGGAGTTTTTTCGGGCCGAGAACGACGCAGCTAGTCGCGGATCGTTCGCCGCAGTAGAACGATCAATGTCGGACCGGCTCCTAGGAGTCTGCGGAAAAACTAATGTGGCACGGTGGAAATTCAATGGCCCGCACATCTAGGCCAACAGGAGAACACTGCGCAGGATGCTCAAAAAGTTCGTCCAGCAAGGCCGCAGGCGAGTCGAAACCGGAGGCGTACCCTCTGGGGCGCACGGTGCGACGAATAAGGAGCACCAAGTCTGTGCGAGCCGCCGAGGTGAGGCGGCCGGGTCCCGTTGAGGATTTCGATGAGCTGAGAACGCCGCCTACTGAAGGCCAGTCTTGGGCTGGAGTTGCTGGATCATGTGGTCCAGCCGGTCTTGATGCGGGGGGGCTACTGTCAGAAACTCTAGGCCGATGCCGGCGGACCCGGACCAGCGGACTGCGGCATTGTCGATCAAAATGGGCTGGGGCTCACCTGGGATATGCAACTGCACGGTGAGCTGCATGCCGGTAAAGGGGCTGATGATACAGTCTACGCGGCATCCCTTGGCCGAAATGTTTCGTACAGACCCCGCA
>JBKJZK010000448.1:0-5332 GCA_046715215.1 Nitrospiraceae bacterium | reverse complement strand
CGTAATAGCCGGCACCATGGTTTTGGGCTGGCCTTTCCGGGAGAGCATCATGAGCGATTGAGGCCCGCGTGGGTCCTGGCGTGACCGTGCGGTGTGCTGAGGGCGTGGCGGAGTGGAAGCGTAGGATTCAGACGATGGGCCAGATGCAGGGGAGGGGCGTGGGGGAGGCCTGTGGGAGGTCGAGGGCTGTGTCGTGGCATCATAGCGTGCGCGTGCGATGGGGTCATTGAGGGTTTGATAGGCTTGATTGATCAGTTGTGTCCGGGCTTCCGCTTTCCGGTGCAATGTCGGTGAATGATTGAAGCGATCGGGATGCCAGACCTGGATTTGTTCATGCCAGGATTGTTTGATGTCGGCGTCCGTTGCGGAGGGCAAGAGTTCGAGCAGCGTATAGTAGTTGGTCGTCCGTTCGTCCCGCATCGGTTCCTCCCGTTGAACGCGACGGAGTGTAGCGGACTAGAAGAGGGAGGTCTAGGTTGAAATGTCTGCCAGCCAATGGGCAGGTCCCGCGCGCGCTGAGTACGATGGACTCACAACTCTTTCGACCAGAAGACGAAGAATCCGTGTCTCCCGGGCACCGGTGGGCCGCCGCTACGATCGCTGAAGATGCCGAAATTGTAGCTGTAGTTGATTTCAACCTGCGAGCTCCATGGTGCGCCGGTCACGAGACCGCCGCTTAACGCCGGCAGAGAGTCCATCTGGGTTCGAACACGTCCGTCGGATTGGAATCGCGGCTGTTCGATGATGCCCCAGGAGCCCCGAATGTAGGGATACATAAAAAAGAGGGCTTCATAGCGGTATTCGACGTGCGCAATGCCGTATCGTGTCGGAGTGAGTTCGTTGAAGGCGACGCTCGGGAGCATGGGAAGGGCCAGGGCTTCCCATTCATAGCCGGTCGGCCGTCCCGGGAGGCGAAAGGTGGAAAAGCGATCGAGATTTTTGCCGATTCCCCCATAAAACGAGGTAATCAGTCGATGCCGTTCGCTGTCCACGAATGGCACGCCGCCGGCGGTGACGGCAAACACACTGCCCATGAGGTATTCGCGTTCCCGACTCGCGTCAGCAGAGTCGAGGGCAGAATCGAGGATTCCTCCGCCCCATGGGCGCCACTGTGCACGATGCCCATAGAAAAAATCTCCACCGTAGGCATAGCCTCGATGCGGCAATTCCATTAAGTTTCGTTCCAAGGCATCCCTGCGCACCCGCGCATGCACGCGTCCCTCGTAGGTATCGGTGGGCACGACAAAGTTCGGTGAAGTGCTCGTGCTGCGCTTGAACCACCGATAGCCCGGTTCATACGTCAGGGACATTTCCAAGGCATTGTCCTGATGGCCGGGAGACAAGAGTCTGCGATAGGCCAAGCCGAATCCCGCAAACACATAGTTCCACTCCAGTTCCCCGTCCGGTATGATCTGTCCTTCGACGTATTCGGAACGGCCGAGCGGAATAATCATATTGTTGAACGTAAAGCGGAGTTCCCAGCCGCTGGACGAGTGCGATCCCACGTTCATGGTCACGTCGTTTACGGCGCCCGAAAAGGTCCCCCGAAACCGTTGCTTCTCGTCGTCCGAATTGCGCCACACATACAAGGCGCCGAAGGGCAGTATTTGGTAAAAGCTTGGACCGTCATGAAGGTATTGCACCCCGAAACTGGCGGCCGTCACGGATTTGCGGTCCCGGGGATGCACCGTCACTGGTTCCCCTAATATTTCAGTATGAAATGATTCACCGGCGAGCGGGGTGGCCTGATCTTCGCCATGCGCGGCGGGAATGAGCGACACACTCGACACAACACAGAGCACAAGGAAGGACAGAAGGCTTGCGGGGTGACATCGTGTAAGAACCACCAATGCTTCGAGCATCCTGCATCGGTGTGCCCCTGTTGTTTTCGTGCGGATCATTATTTAATTTCCACCGTGCCACAATAGTTTTTCCGCAGACGCCTAGGATTCACCCTAGTTCGCCAATGAGGAGGCCCTTGTCTTCCTTTCGTCGTCGGAGATCCCAGGGCTTTCCCCCATGGCGTCCATGTTCCATTTGTCTTATCCTGCCGACAGATTAGGAGGGTATCGCATGGAGCTGCCATTGGGTGCTGGTGCGAAAGATCCGGTGTGTTTGATGAGGATCGAACTGACTGAAAATCCGATATACCACGACTTTGGAAATCGGAAATTTTATTTCTGTTCGTCCGCATGCAGGCGCGCGTTTGCGCAGGACCCTGATTGGTACCTGCGCCAGGCGGCATGAATCTCTGGGGAGGCGGAGCTCGCCGTCTGGATGATTTCATGCTTTGTCCGTGCCATTGCGTACCGCGTTCACACCTTTGCGGGCAGCGGTGATGATACAAAATCCGAAGGGTAGTGGAAAGAGGCGCGCGCAATTTATCCGTTTGCAGGGTCAATTTCAGGGTTAGGTCAGTATGAGCCAGGCATACTCCCAGTGGGATGCTGCGCACGCGCTCCGCATGCTTCTTCCCACGAGTAGCTCATTGATCCCCCTGCTATGTCTCCTGTCTGGTTGTATCTCCCTGGCGGAGGGATCGAATAAGCCCATAGTGGTCGGCGCCATTGAATTCGATCCGCCGACGATTCAGACCATCGGGCTCAGTCTCCCGATTCTGGAAGGCGACGAGGGATCCACGGCTTCGGTTCAGGTGGCCTATCGTCGGACCGGATCGTCGAGTTGGACAGAGGCCCTTCCGCTTCAGCGTGTCCGGACCGATACGCTATCGCAGGTCGTTCCGACGCGGTTTCCGATCTCAGAGCAATTCGCCGGCAGCATCTTTGATCTGGACGCCGATGCCGGCTACGAGGTGAAACTCGTGATCAGCGAGGCGGACGGCCACCGGACGACGAAAATGGGAACGATCCGTACCCGCGCGGTGCCTCCCGATAATCCGGCAAACCCGCGTATGGTAGCCGTAGATTCAGACCGGACACTGGCGGAGGCACTCTCCCGCGCGAATCCCGGGGATGTCATTACGCTGAGCGCCGGCACATACGCAGGGCCGATTACCCTCGATCGCAGCGGGACGGCAGCAGATCCGATCATTGTCAGAGGCACGAGTCCTGATCGCACCATCATCGAGGCGCCCGGCGCGCAATACGGCGTCGTGATTCTTGGCTCTCACGTCGTGCTCGAACGAATGACGATCAGACGGAGCACCTGGGGAATTCGCATCACCGATGCCGGGGACGTCGTAGTTCGACGGACGATCATCAGAGAGGTTCAATACGGGATCGACGCGCAGGGCGGCACGAACAGGAATTTCTATCTCTGCGACAATGTCCTGGAAGGGAACGGGGTGAGCTGGCCGGATACCAGCTCACGCACGTGGAATTTTGAAGGCATCGTAGTGGCCGGCGCCGGACATGTCATCTGTCACAACACCCTCTCGGGGTTCGGCGATGCGCTCGGCCTCTCGCAGCAGACCGCGATTCCCAATCGGGCCATCGATTTCTACGGGAACGACGTGTTGTGGGGTGGCGACGACGGGATTGAACTCGATTACAGCGAGCGCAACGTTCGGGCATTCCGCAATCGCCTGGGGAATGTCGGAATGGGCATCAGTTTCCAGCCGATTTGGGGAGGACCGGTCTATGCGTTCAGAAATGTCATTTACAACACGGCCAATGCGCCGTATAAGCTTAACCAGGACCCCAGCGGTTTCCATATTTGTCATAACACCTCGATTCGTCCAGGATGGGCCTGGACGCAGTACGGCGAGTACGCATCTAACTTCTCCTTTTACAACAATCTGACGGTCGGCACGCAAAACGGCGTGGACATGACCCCGATCATCCGATCGGCCCGCATCGATTACAACGGCTGGAGTCCGGACGGACAATTCAAATTCACGCAGAAGTGGAACGGATTTGAGGCACTGCACGAACAATCTCCCTATGAACACCACGGCGTACTATTGACTCAGCCGGTATTCGAGCATGCGATCTCGATCCCTCCAGCGTTCGCGGCCTTCATGCCGCCTATCGGCGGCGCCGGCCTCCATGAACGGAGTAACGCCGTGGATGCCGGCGTGTTTGCGCCGAACATCAACGACCGCTACACCGGACGCGCGCCCGATCTGGGCGCCATCGAACGCGGTCACGCTGAACCTCAGTACGGCGTACGCTCGGTCCCCCGCACGGGCCAGACCGCATCTCGCTAGTTCACTGTGTGCTCCATTGATGGACGGACGGGAACAACAGGGTGGGGGTGGCGACCCGAACTGCGCTTCCGCGCAGATGAGGCGTAGCTAACTGGTGGACCGCTAGAATCCGAGATCGTTTTCGAGATCCGCCAGTCTCTTCTTAAACTTCTGCTTCTCCTGCGCGTCTTTCTTCTTCACCATATCTTACAGCGCCTCTTCCCGCTTTTGCCGGGCCACTGCCTCCTTGTTTTGGGCCGCTTCCCGCTTTCCGGTCACTAGTGCGGCCGCTTGCGCAGCCTTAATGGCGTCGTCGGGCACCGTCATCCAGGATAGGTAAGCGCATTTCTTTTGCTATTCGCTATCAGCTCAACGCGTTTTTCCGCGCTGCGTGGGGTCCGGACGGCTGACCATCCGCAGGCAACGGGTTGCGTGGTTTTGGACGCCGTTTCCCCGCGGCCTACGCTTGTCTTGCTCTGCTCAAGAATAGTCTGATAGGGTCACGGGTAGTGTTGCCACGAAACTCAACCAACTACACGGAGGGAGACTACGATGGGAGAGGTCGACACAGCCCCGGAAGTTGCCGCCAAAGTTATCGAGGATCTCACGGCGTTGGAGGTGGATCCGGCGCAATGCGAGCGTCTCTATAAGGCCGCGCTGGTTCAGTCCAATTCAGGTGTGACCTATCGCATGTTGGCCAAGGTGCTCACGACCGGAAAGGTGGATCTCGTCCACTACGGTTGTGATTTGGATGCGGATGGCAAACCGACGACGAAGTGGAAGATCAGGCGCATCCTTGAGCAGGCTCCCGAACGGTTTGACAAAGAGCTTGAAGCCATCAAGAAGGGTGTGACGGACGATGGTGAGGTCGTGCAGGGCGCATGGGTGCACGATATGACCGGCCTCCCGGACGTGGCGGCGCAGGGCAAGAGTCTGGACGAATGGTCGCGGAACATGACCGCAGAGGTTCGGAAGAAGCCGAGCTAACAAACGCCAGGCTTCTCGCTGCGTGCATTCAAAAACTCATGGCTCGGGATCGCGAGGATAATGGCGATGAGTGGGTTGCTGTTGGTGGCGAGGCGCTGATGACAACCGTCAATCGGCGGTGCGCGTCCCGAAGTGACCGCTCCACATCCTCCGGTGTCGCTCCCCGTGCCTGGAGAAACCCTAAGTAGCGCGTCCCCT
>JBKJZK010000447.1:0-2171 GCA_046715215.1 Nitrospiraceae bacterium | reverse complement strand
AAGCGATTCATCGTCCCGCTCGATCAGGCGAATCGTGCCGTAGATCGCCTCGACGTTGTGTGCCCGGAAATCCTCCCGCATGTCCGCAAAGAATGACGCCAGTTCGCGCCGAGGCGCATACAGCTCCGAGATCATTTCAGACCCGGTAGTCCCAGCCTTCATCTTGCTGTCGAGCGACCGGTGATAGCCTTCCGGGTAATAACTCGCTTGATGCGTATCGGACCAATAGATCTGTCCATTCGTCTTCAGATACTCGCTGGAATACACATCGAACGCTTTTGTCTTATCCGCATGGGCCCAATAGAGCAGACGCAGCCATTGTTCCTCGGCAATTTCCTGCTGGTGAGCAGGAATGGGCATGGTGGGATCGACCGGTTTGTAGCAAGAAAAAATGCCGCGCCTGAGGAAGTCCTCGGAGACCTGATCGAGGGCAAACTGACAATCCCCGTAGAGAAAACCCTCTGCGATCCGTTGCTCGAACCGCTGCATCACGTCGTCGATTCGAACCAACTCGACGACACGCTGAAGCTTCTGCCGCTGCATGAATCGGAGCGTGACCGACGACACGACGCCGAAGAGACCATACCCACCAATCGCTAGCTTGAACAGATCGGAGTTCTGCGACCGGCTGCACGTCACCACCTGTCCATCGGCTGAGACGAGCTGGAAAGACTCGATATCTCCGACGAAGGGCTTGAGCCTCAACCCTCGCCCGTGGATGTTGGATGACAGGCCGCCACCGATGCTCAGCCGGTCCGCACCCGTTTGCTTCTGGACAATGCCCCATTGCTTGGTGGCACCCGCCTGCATGGTCAGGGACGCCTGGATCAACTCAGGCCAATGAATTCCGGCCTCGACCTCGACCAAACCGGAGCCCGAATCGAAATTCAACACTCGATTGAACGGTCGCATATCGAGATGCAGCGTGTCGGTTCCGAACTGCTGCCCACCCATCGCATGACGACCACCTGCAACAGAAATAGCCGTCCGGTCACGAACCGCGCGCTCAACTACACGCTGGATGTCCTCAGACGATCGCACAGGGGTCACGTCGCGAACGATCGTCGGATTGAGTCCCGAGTGCACATCGTTGAGAATGGTACCGGACGGGCGCGTCCCCAACTGAGCACAACTCCAGGGCATGACTGCCGCTGCACCAGCCAGCTTCAGGAATTGTCTTCGAGTGATCATCTTCGCTCCCCAGCTTTTGTACCATGATCGATGCGGTCAGATTCAGAGTTTGCCCTCAACCTATCAACTCTCCGTCGATTGTCAACCAAACGCCTCCTCGTTTCCTTTGATCTTTCGACAACATTTCAGCATATTAGCGGGAGGAAGAGACCACGCTTATCGTCGCCCATGACCAATACCCCCTTACATCCCCTTCGCGGCCTCCTCATCGCCCAATTCTGCGGCGCGTTCAACGACAACGCGTGGAAGCTCATGGTCGCCTTGCTGGCCATCCGGCAAGCCACCGCGCACATGGCGCCAGGCCCTGAGCTGGAAACTGCGGCACAGACGCAAACCGCGCTCACCTTTATCATCTTCACCTTGCCGCTGATGTTGCTGTCGTTGGTCGGCGGCACCTTGGCCGATCGCCTGAGCAAACGCACGGTCATCATCGCGATCAAAGTCGTCGAGGTGTTCCTCATGAGCGCCGGCGCCGTCGCACTCTGGCTGAACCCCACCGGCGGCATTCTGCCGTTGATCGTCTTATGCGGGATGGGCGTGCACAGCGCGCTCTTCGGCCCGTCGAAATACGGCATTCTCCCCGAGTTGATTCCGCATGAGCATCTCGCCGCCGGCAACGGCCTGTTGGAGATGTGGACCTTTGCCGCCATCCTGACGGGCACAGCAGCCGGAGGCTTTCTCTTGCAGACCGCCGGTGACCAGCTCTGGATGGCGCCCCTCACCTTGGCCGTCTTGTCGGTGGCCGGCCTGATTTCAGCCTTTGCCGTTCCGCACGTCTCGCCCGCCCGCGCGACCGGCGGCGTGGGCTCAACGATTCGCGGCGCCTGGGCTGCCATTCAGACAGAACGCCTGCTGCGCCTTGCCATTCCAGGAGAAATATTTTTCTGGACGATCGCGAGCCTCTTCGCCCAAAACATCCTCGTCTATGCCAAAGCCGTTCTGCATCTCTCGGATGCGATGTCGGGGCTCCCGCTCACGCT
>JBKJZK010000446.1:0-3370 GCA_046715215.1 Nitrospiraceae bacterium | reverse complement strand
GAATGAGCAGCGACGCCCAGAGGCTTTGGAGGATGATGGCGCGAGCCGGCACCGCAGTGCGGGGGTGGAGCCGGGCAAGCCAGGGGCTGATCATGCCGTCGCGCGCCATGGCCCAATACACGCGGGGTCCTGCCCACGTCATGGCGCTCACCGCTCCTGCGATGGAGAGACAGAGAATGGCGGCGACCAGTCGTCCGCTCTGTGGCCCCCACAAAGCCGCGGCTGCCTTCTCCGCGACCGGCACGATCGGTTCTCGGGCCAGTTCCGTGATCGACAGCGCTGACAGATAGACGACGTTCAACAGCAGATAGATCACGGCGACGAAGGCTGTGCCCCAGATCATGATCTTGGGCAAAGTCCTCTGGGGGTCAACGATGTCGCCGGCGATGTAGCCTGCAACGTTCCAGCCAAGATAGCAGTAGGTCACAATCACGAGCGCGATGGCGGATGCCCCAAGCGTCGGCTGTTGTATGGTAGACCTGGCGAAGAGAGCGTCCCCGTGTCCCGCCACTGCCGACAGCCCGCCGAGAATGAGACCTCCGATGGCGACGACTTTTGTGGTCGTCAATAGCAATTGCATGCGGCCGCCTGTTCCTACACCTCGACAATGCATGAGGGTCGCGATCCACAACAGAGCGAGCGAGAGTCCCTTCGCCAGCCATCCCCGCTCGTCCTCGATCGGGACAACTCGCAGCGCATAGGACGAAAAACTGATGGCTGAAGCCGCGACTGCCGCCCCGAATCCAATCGTGAACGACGTCCACCCACTGAGAAATGCCACCAGCGGTCCATAGGCCTTTCGCAGATAGACGTAATCCCCTCCCGCATGAGGCAGGGCGGCCCCCAGCTCTCCGTAAACCATGGCGCCACCGAGAGCAAAGAGCGCTCCGACGAACCACAGCAGGAGAATCAGCATCGGATCGCCCAGGTCTCTGGCCATGAATCCCGTCGTGGTGAAAATACCCCCGCCTATGATGTTGCTGACGAGCACGCAGGAGGCCGTGAACCAGCCGATCTTCTGCGCGGCTGATTTCAGGCTTGGCTCACTGATTGACGGATGGCTCATGTTGTCCGAGGTTAGCAGGTTGCGGAAAACTATCTTGGTGCGTTAGAACTTCGATCGTCCCCACGTGTAGCACAACAGGAGAGCACTCACGCAGGAAGCTCAAAAAGTCCGTCCAGCAAGGCCGCAGCGAGTGAAGGGCCGAGGCGTACCCTCTGGGGTACGTCGAGGGTCTGAACGATGCGAGAACGCTGCTGGCGGACTTTTTCAGCTTCCTGCTAGATCGGGATCGGGGGCTTTCTTTTCTTCCTTCTCTTCCCTACCATACTGAGCGATGCCAGGGAAGCGATCAAAAGTCCCTCGTGCCGCCGGTGTTGTGCGAGGCCGTCGCCACCCTGCTCATGCGTCGACCGGTTTGGCCGCGACCGAACTACAAGCCGCGGCTCCTCCGGCAGAGGTCGCCGAGCTGCATCGAGCGATCGAGTGTGATGGAGGGAAGGAACTCGCGATCTATCGGGAGCCCTATGGCGGACGCTGGGTGGTGCTGGCGGCCTTGCCGATCGAACTTGTTGAGCCGACCCCTTTTCAGCGCAATCTCTCCGATACGCACGTTCGCAAGTTAGAACTCGTGATCGGCAAGATCGGGCGGTTTCTCGATCCGATCATTGCGGTACGTGCGCCAACGAGTGACCAGGTCGCTAAATACTGGACTCCCAATGGCAACCATAGGCTCTCAGCGATGAAGACGCTGGGGGCAAAGAGCATCGTTGCGATTGTGGTGCCGGAAGTGGCTGCGGCCTATCAGATTCTCGCGATGAACACCGAGAAGGCGCACAACCTGCGCGAAAAATCTCTCGAAGTCATCCGTATGTACAAGGAACTGGCACGGTTCGATGATGCGACGGAAGAGACCTATGCCTTAGAGTTCGAGGAGCCGGCCTTCATTACGCTGGGCCTGTGCTATGAAGCGCGACCCAGATTCAGCGGTGGGGCCTACCATCCGGTGTTGAAACGGGTGGATGAATTTCTTGAGAAACCGATGCGCGCGGCGATTGAACTGCGGCGGGAACGGGCAAAGACCGTGCTGGCGCTGGACGATCAGATCGTCGAGCAGGTTGGGGCGCTTAAAGCGAAAGGCCTGACGAGTCCTTATCTCAAGAGCTTCGTGGTCGCCCGGGTGAATCCGATTCGGTTCCGGCCAAAGGATGCCGCTCCCCTCTCATTTGATGAGGCCTTCGACCGGATGGCGACCGCAACGGCCAAATTCAACCCCGAAAAGATCAAGATGGAAGACGTGGTCCGCTCGGGCGGCACAGCTGATGAGGCTGAGTAACCACTCAATCACCTGATTCCCCCACCTTGCCCTTCCTCTCAAAGCCCCTTTAGAATACCTGTCCTAGACAGGCCTCAAAACGAGGCGTTCATTTTCATGCTTAGAGGTGGTGCCATGAGCCTTGCTGATAACAAATGTATCCCCTGCCGCGGCGGTGTACCTCCAGTCCCGGCCGATCGTGCGCAGGTTCTGCTGAAAGAGCTAGGGCGTGGGTGGTCGCTGAACCAGGCAGGCCATCTTGAGCGCTTGTATACGTTTAAGGACTTCGCCCAGGCCTTGGCCTACGTGAACAAGGTGGGCGCCGTGGCAGAAGCGGAAGGCCACCATCCCGATCTCTATCTCGCCTGGGGCAAGTGCAAGGTTGAGATTTGGACGCACAAGATCAATGGCCTGACGGAGAGCGACTTTTATATGGCCGCCAAAGCCGATCGCGAGTTTGAACCATTCAAGCTGTGAACGATGCGTGCAGAACGATGAACGGAGGGATTGCTCTCGTTCATCGCTCAGCGTTCTACGGTCACTGTTTCTCATAGGTTTCCGCATGCAACATGACAGACCGGCAGTGGCGCTCGTCAATATGCCGTTCAGCTACTCGAAGTATCCCTCGATCCAACTGGGCACACTCTCCGCGCTGCTCAAGTCGATGGGGATTCCCGTCGACTGCCATCATCTGAACGTGCGTTTCGCCCACAAGATTGGGGTGCCTCTCTATGAATTGATCTGCGAGAAACGAGGGCTGTTCGGCGAGTGGATTTTTTCATACCTTTTGTTTCGTGACAATCCGAAGCGCGCTGAGTATCCCCGCCTGTTTAAGCCGGTGTTTGAGCAAGTTGCCAATGAGAGCGGGCATCCTGCCTCGTTCTTCGAAGACATGGCGACGAGGACGGCGCCACAGTTCTTGACCTGGGCTCTGACCACAATCGACTGGGGGCAGTATAGGATTGTCGGCTTCACCTCCACGTTCGATCAGAACGTCGCCAGCCTGACGATGGCGAAACTCATCAAGGATCTCTATCCCAACGTGACGATCGTTT
>JBKJZK010000445.1:0-3916 GCA_046715215.1 Nitrospiraceae bacterium | reverse complement strand
ATGACGAACGGCGTGAAAACTAATGGGAGGTGAGGGGATTGCCAATCATCAAGGACTTGAGCAACCCCCAGAAAGCACTCTTAATCAGCGGACTCACCGAGGTGGGTAATACGGGGCAATCCGCGTTGCTCCCGATTGTTGACCAACTAATTTGGCAGATCGACAAAATTGTAGAGTACACCGACGGCTGGGTCCTGGTCACAGCATGACCCGGACCCAGCAGGACACCGCTGATGATGCGCTGTGCTAATTTTGTGCTAGAACATAGCCGAAAAGACTAGAACAAATCGAACAGACTCGACGAGACAGAAATCTCGTAACGCCTTGTCTAACAAGATAAAAACGGGAAACCAGAGTCAAAACAGGGAGTTCAAGAATATGCCTTAATCAGCCTCATAACCCAAAGGTCGAAGGTTCAAATCCTTCCCCCGCAACCACGTTTTTCAACCACTTCCACACCCTCCCTCTCTCCTTCTCCGCTCTGGAACGGCCATTTTGTCAGTGTTTCTATCCGTGTTTTCCAAGAATGCTTCTTTGTGGGGCTGGTTAGATCGATACGGATTCGCCGAGCCAAAGGGACGGCCTCTTGAAGCAACCTGGCGCCGGTTGATTTTATGGCGCAAAGATGCAATTGAAAGATGTGCACTATTGACCACTTTCTGTTTGGGGAAAATGCTACTGTGCTATATCAGTGGCATATGGAGCTACGGAACCATAGTTGAATCCACCATCAACCTAGGAGGTTATCATGGCACCAATCATTGTCTTGGGCGCCTTATTCGCCGTGTTCTGTGGGCTGGCGGGTCTCATAATCGGGATTAACGAAGGTACATGAGAAATGATGGCACGCAAGAATGCGCGCCTCCCATTCTCTTACGATTGAACGGGTCGCGCCGTTCTGTTGAGTGTAGCGGGACTGCAGGAGGCGGACTCGCTACCTGACTTATTTAGGCCGACAATTCGCGTTCCGCTGAGATCGACGCAGCGCGCCAGCGCCAAGACATAAGTCTGTCCACTAACGCGATTTCCCTTCCGCCACTCCCACGGCTGCATCGGTTGCGGATCAACGCACAAGCCTGTCTTCGCCTCTCGCGCTTCGCTCTCTAGCCCATCCAGCACCGTATCCCCCGGCGCATACTTCCGATACCACCAACCTGCCGTCTTCGACTAGCGTGTGATTGACGGTCCAGGCTTCGAGCATAGCCAACCAATTATTGTATTGTTCGCGAGCCGGCGGTTTACGTCTTCTGGTGCTTATCCCGATGTACCAGCTGGGCTCTACCACGCCAAAAACTGGGAGCACTCCTAGCTCCGCTGGCTCTGACTTTCCAGGAACATACAGAATAAGGGAATGTGCATCGAACCGAGGAGGTTCTCATGATATCCATTCCTAAAGTTGTCGGTGTCCTGTCGTGTGGGGTTTTGCTGGGCCTGAGTTTGTCCCTGAATGGTATCCACACAATTAAGGGTGAAGTGTTGCACGTTGAACCCAGTGCCTACTTCGTCAAGCAGTATGACGGGAATGAAGTCCGTTTGCATACAGACGAAACCACCCAGATGACCGGACGCATTGGCCAGGGGGAACATATTGAAGCGAAAGTGAACGATGAGCAGCACGCGCTATCGATTCGCTCGGCTCAATAACACCTCATGAGGCGGATGCGTTCAGGCGACTTCATCAGCACTCCTTGCCGACCAGCTACTTCTGCTTCGCCACAATCTTGTACTTGATTCCCTCGTATTGTTCTCCTAGACCACCAAAAAGTTCTGGCTGGGGCGGGGGATCTGGGCGGAGGAGCGCGTGCCGCATGTGTATTGCCGTACAGCAAGAGGACTCCAATACAGGTCCCCCCTAATGGGGGATATGAAATTGAATTGATGGTGCTGTATGTAAGCACAGCATGAAGAACGACAGGTAGGAAACGCGTATCCCAATGCATCGCTCAAACATCGTCGCAACCTATCTGATACTGTTTGCGGGAGTCACCGCGCTGCTCTACCCGGTCAATACCGTCGCCTGGTTAGGCGCGGAGGACGGCCCCGTCGAGAATACCGGAGCGCTCAGTTTCTTACT
Organism: Nitrospiraceae bacterium; assembly: GCA_046715215.1. GTDB lineage: Bacteria > Nitrospirota > Nitrospiria > Nitrospirales > Nitrospiraceae > Palsa-1315. Next base: position 1,842 of record JBKJZK010000445.1, on the reverse strand, counting down.
CGCCGGCGCAGTCTTTCTCGTGACCGCCCACCGGTCGTCGGGACTCAACAGACAGTGCGGCACCAGCCCTCTGACGCTGCTCGCCCTCGGAGCCCTCTGCCTCATCTGTTTCGGTGAGGAAATTAGTTGGGGACAGCGGCTGTTTCACTATCCCGTCCCGGCTTGGCTCGCGGACATCAATCGACAAGGCGAGTGGACTCTGCACAACCTCGATATCCTAGCTTGGTTTGGGGCGAAAACCGCGGGGGGCGCTATCAGATCGAGATCGTTCTGGGCTCGCCTGATCGAGATGGATCGCCTCTTGGCCCTCTTCCAGCTCACACTCTTCACGCTGGTACCGATGCTCGCCGCCTACTCCGCAACCTTCCGTACTTGGTGGGTGAGTATTGGGTTCCCAGTTGTCCCAGGGTGGATTGCCGGCCTTGTGCCTGCCCATATCCTCATCACGCAGGTGCTCTATGCGATCAATGCTGAGGGACCGATCGTGGAAGACACGCTCGATGAAATCAAAGAAGCCTGTCGGGCCTTCATCTTCCTTGTGGCAGCCGTCTGGGCGTACAGAAGGACCACCGCCACATCATACGTATCAGCGGGCGAAAGGCCACATGATGCACGGGCCATAAGTCAAGATTGAGGGTCTTGCCAGCACACTTCGCGTAGCGAAGATGCAACGGCGTTCCATTTTGCGGCGCGGGGTTCCATCTGCGGAATTTGACACCTTCCTCTCTGAAACGTAGCCTGTCTCACATTTCTCGTCCTTCGTGCGCCAGAGCAGCGCGCACTTGTACGGATCATGAAGCCGAAAGCGTTTCACGTCTGCTTTCTTCATGACCGGATAGAAACACGCGCAGTAAGTCCCGCGCATCCATCCGGTTTCCGGTTCCTGTAGACGCCCAATCCGTTTTGAGCGATCGGACTTTCGCCCCGGCTTTTAGCGCGCATTATCCATCAAGGTTCGTCGCGAAAGCGCATAGAGGCCAGGCGAGGGGCAAGTGGCACGAGGCGACAGGAAAGACATTCCTTCTGATCGCCCCTAGCCTCTGGCCCCCCGCTCAATCATGGGCGCTTGCAGCAGAAGCTTCATGACTAATGCGGTCAGACGAGGACCGTGAAGCTGCTATTCGCGTCTCCCTACAAGTTGATGCAGGTTCTGTAGAGCATGACCGAACCACGAGTCATCTGCGCCGGCTGGGCGGTTCCCATTTTTCATAGGTCCCAGCGGCATAGTCAGGCGTTTCATTCTAGAGCCCGCGTCTTTAAAGTTCGGACTGATGCGGACAATGCGCTGATAAAGGGGTAAAGCGTCTTTTACTTTTTCGACGGATTCGAAGGTTCGAGCGAGGAAGTACTGCACATTGATGACCTCAACCCGAGATGCGGACTGGTCCATCAAGGCAGTGTGAAACACCTCGATGGCTGTATGGTTTTCCCCCATCTCCTTGTAGCAGAGCCCGGCTTGTGCCAAGGCCTTGAGACCATACGATGGAGCGTGGCTGGCTCGATAGAACACCTCAATGGCTTCTTCGAAGCGCCCCTCTTTTCTCAGCGCCACGCCCTGGCTATACAACGCAAACGCACCAGGTGAAACGGCCAATTGGTTGACGCGGGGTTTCGGAGCAAAATAGTTCGGCTGAGGTGACGGAACAGGAACAGAAGTTTCGTCTGGATCGTCTGCGGAATTCGCCAGCGTACTGAGTTCTGTTATCCCGGCCAGTGGCAGAATCCCGCCTTTACTTCGGTCGAACGCGGCCTGAGCGACGAGCTTGGAGGTAATGACCCGAGCCTGCTCGGCAAACCCATAGGTCAACGCCAGATCGCACACCTGATTGATGAGCCGCGGAT
>JBKJZK010000444.1:0-5190 GCA_046715215.1 Nitrospiraceae bacterium | reverse complement strand
TTCATTGTGTCGCCTCAAGTGTAAGTTCTTCAGCAAAATCAATCGGGTGGCGGTGTAGCTCAGTTGGTAGAGCAGCGGACTCATAAGCCGCGGGTCCCCCGTTCAATCCGGGGCACCGCCACCAATACTTTCCGCAGCTTATCACTCGGCTGCTCATCGCTGAATGGCTCCCGTTACGGTTCCGGTCACGGTTGGAACTGAAATGAGGGTCGATTGCCCCTCAGCGGGTTCCTCTCCTCCCCTACTGGCTCTCCGGGCTCTGAGTGCTCCGCTGTCGGCTCATTCCTCTCTGTCTGCTGGTCTGCCACCTTCCCGAATATTGACACTTTCTCGATTTCACCCTGTACGTGCGACGGACTCAAGTGCACGTACCGCCTCACAAGGACCGTGCCACTATGCCGCAAGAGCGTGGCAATCGTCCCTTCGGTCGATCCTGTGCTGTTCCAGCAAATGCCGAATCAGGCCCGCCGCCGTGGTTCCGCGTTTCCGTTCGGCATCGAGCTTGGTCTTTAACGGCTGAGTAAGTTGGATCAATACTCTGATCATTTTCATATCCGTTGCTCCAGTGGAGTGAGTTCAGTACACTATCTACGATTAATGTAACTACCTCTATCAAGTGATAGTAAGTGCTATTTGCCTCTCCCCGTCCTCCCGTGCTACACCGTGCCCTACACTGTTGTACGATGTAAAGAATTAAGCCAATGGAAAAGATTGTCGAGTATCAGGGATACAAAATTGAGTCCGTCCCGCAGTACCGGACGGATCGGGCGAAATGGCAGCTGCATATCTACATCTCCGTGGACGATCACCGTGGCGTCCGCACGCGGGAATTCTCATCCGAGGTCTTGTATGCGACCGAGCAGGAAGCCGATATCCACGGGATTGCCTTTGGCCAACGCCTCATCGATGGGAAGGTGGAAGGCCGTTCCGTCATGGATTTGAAGACCGAGGATCGCCGGGTGACGCCGCGCCTCCATGTGCAATTCCGCACCGCGTTTTCGTCGTCCTCGACACTGGAAGGGACGGGCATCATGCTGGATCTGTCTACGGGCGGATGCCGCATTGAGAGCCCGGTCACGGTGGAGCCGGGTATGTCGTTGGAGCTGCGTATCTATGCGCCAGACATCGAATGGCCGCTCATGATTGAGGTGGCCAGTGTGCAGTGGGTGAGTGGCCAGACATTCGGGCTGGCCTTCTTTCGGATCACGGATGCTGAGCAGCAGCGTTTGGGGCAGGTGATCAGCGAGGTGAAGGAGGGTGCGTAGATGGGGGATGAATCAACGGTCGGCTAGGCTGCGGACGGTTTGCGTGGTCTTGGACGAGTGAAATCAGGGCTTGATGCCGACGACCCATGTGCCTTTTCATTGCCGGTCTTTCTTACTGAGACTGGGGCTGTCTGTGCTCCTCCTGAATCGTTCGCCAATCAGTTAGAGACGGAGTTCGATGAGATCATAGAGCAGGCTGGTTCCAAGTACAGGGGCGAGCGCAGTCCCGAATGCGGAGGAGTGACCCGATGATTGCCGCAAGCTACATGAGAAAAGAGGGTGCCTCCTCCCGAACTGAATAAGACTAGGCCTCTTCCTTGTAGGCACTGCTCCGGGAATGCCGTAGTAGAATCGCTTCAGAACCCGTGATTCACCCACCGCTGCCTGCACCGATACCCATTCTGCGCGTCACGACCCCGCGACAGCTCACTCATCGCGCTGAAGCGTCGTGGTATGCCCCTTGTCGGTGATGTAGGCTTTGACCGTATCTCCCACCACGACCTTATCCAGTTTTGTGCTCGTATCGACGTGAATCCTGGTTTCTTTCGCATTCGTATCCTTGATCCAATAATATTCGCCCTCGATCTTCATCAGGGTGCCTTTGACCGTGTCTTTGGTGAAGCGCTCCCCCAAGGTCGGCTTGGCCTCTTTCTCCGCCATCGGATCGGCGGCTCCCACTATCCCGGCTCCACAACCTAGGAGCACCACCGTGAGTACTGACAATGTGCGCGTGATCATACGTCCTCCTTATTAACCGCCATATAGAATCGAAGAGCATGCCCGAGATCTATATCTGTACCGTCCTGCCATTCTCACTGAGCCAACTACGGCCCCGTGTTCCTCAAGTATCCGAGCGGCACGTGATGCCGAGTGTGTATGCGAACACTTCAGACCTGGCCTCGCCATGCCCCTGTCTCGCGACCACGCGTCTCGATGAATTCCTTAAATCGCTCTAGATCTCCCTGCACGCGCAATGACACCACTCCCAATGCATCGCCTACATTTTCGACCACACCCTGAGGGTCATACTCTAATTGCAGCATGACCTTGGACCTGTCATCCGAGAGTCGGTGAAAGGTCACGACACCTCCATTGATGGCGCCGCCTCGACTCGTCCACGCAATACGCTGGTCCGGCGTCTGCTCGGTGATCTCCGAATCCCACTCTTTTTCCTGGCCCGCGATCTCAGCTTTCCAATGAAGACGTGTGTCGTCCAGCTGTGTGACTTCTTTCACACCCTCCATGAACCGGGGGAATTCCTCAAACTGCGTCCATTGATTGTAGGTCGTCCGCACAGGGACGTTGACTTCAATGGATTTCTCAATGGTCGACATGTGTTCCTCCTTTACGTATTTTTGGGACATGGCATTGCTCGAGAAACGGCAGGTCACTAGCCTATGGTAGGGACCTGCCCGCATTCACTGAAACCATGACGCCTGCCCCATCGAACCGGTCTTGCCTGATTCGAGAGGGGAGTCAGTCGTCCGGCTGGCGTCATTTCTCGTGCTCGGCATCAGTGTCGTGGAGCGAATCGCGGCCGCCTTCATTCCCGTTACCGGCATCAGTCCCTTGGGCCGAGCGAATCGACAGCGCGTGATTCTCCTCGTTCACCTTTGCCTCAATCCGATCACCCCGGTTAATGCTTCCGGTCTTCTGGGTGGTTTGGTCGGTATGCAACCGCACCTCTTTCCCGTCCTGCCCCTTGACGAAATAATTATCCCCTTCCACGCGCAACACTTCGCCCTTGATCATCTGACCGTCTGTTGACGGGCCCCCCTGCATCTCATCGCGCAGTTGTGTTTCCCCCGCGTCCTGACCGCCTTGCCTACGATCCGATTGGTCCGCCTTCATTTCGTCTGTAGTCGGAGCCGCAGTACCTGCCTGCGCGGCAGGGGACAGACCAAGGCACAGCAAGAGACCACACGACAGAACACCGACGACTTTGGGAAGAGATAACATGAGCGCCTCCTCGGTTAGGTGTGAACACCATCCCTGTCACTCTACCTCTCCGGCGTCTTGTTCTCTGAGCAATTTTGACCAGACCCCGGAAATGTCTTAGTTTTATAGAAAGGCCTAGCCTATGGTAAACGAGCCAAAAAAGCTTCGGCCTTCGGCAAGGATCATATTCGAAACACATGGCAAGGACAGCTACCGGCGCACGATTGCTGATGTGTACGAGCGGAGCCCCTGGGCATGTCGGACGCAAGCATAGAGCCGTTAAAGGGATGGTGCACGCTTAGCCGAACTCAGTTTTTCCTCATTTCCCGCTTCAAGGCTTTCACAATATTCTGTGGGAAATAATAAAGGCCCGGCACCTTTCGGAGTCGAGCCTTTTACTTCAGATCCCGCAATGCTTCTACTGCACGTTCACCACGTTTCCGAAGTGCCTTTGCAGTATCTCCACCGCGTAGTCTAAAGTATCTTCACTGTACTGCATCCTCGGAACAGTGAGTACGAGGAAAAGGCCCAGTATTTTTTGGAAGGAACCCTGGCTGCCGGCCCGCCAATCAAATCGAGCCGTTGAGAACCGCCATGTGACTCTTCTGCTTGGCTCCCCGATGCTGAACGATCTCCTTGAAGGTCATGCCGATCGAACGAGAATTGCAGCCTCTCCTCACCCCCAGTGACGTCTGGCGATCCATTCGGAACCGCCTGTGGTACCGCCTCGAACTCTGTTTCTACTCGTGCCCTGCCAAGGATGTGATCGACCTTCCTCGTATGCAGTTCTTGCGCCGGGACTATTTTGAGGATCTGCAGTACTACGAGCGGAGCGAGCGCGAGCAGATGACGCCCGTTGACTATCGGCGGGAGAGCCAGAGACGGATGGCTCAAAACTACCACCTCTATACCCTGATCGAGGATGGGAAACTGCTCTTTTACGGCTGGTTAGTGGATCGGCAAGGTCGAAGCGAAGACCCTCTCATGGGACAAGTCTTTTTCCCGCCTTCGGACGCATCCGTCGTCTTCGATTGTTATGTCCACCCCGCAGCCCGTGGACGTGGTTTGTATTCTCAGGCGCTCTGCCAAATGCTTCGTGACGCGCATTGGCTCGCTCAGGCGGGGCAAATCTGTATCGGTGTGTTTGCTGATAATCTCGTCTCCCGCCATGTCATCGACAAGTGTCGCTTCTGTTACATTGGCAGCATGATCAAGGAACGCCGGTTGTGGGTTGTGAAGCGATATGCCATCGCCGCCGCACCGGAGTTTCGGACGGCCTTGTTGGTCTGTAGACCCAATGGGCTCTTTTAAGTCAGGGAAAGATGGCAGGGCGGGCTGGGAAAATGAGGGCTCCCACGTATACGGCTAGACACCTACGCCTCTCCGTTTCCCATCGGAGGATTTCTTGAAAGGCTCACATTTATATTACTAAAGTAAGGCTTTATGTATATCACCGATGCCATGGTAATCACGCAGAGACGCTATGACGACGAGTCAAGCCCATGAACTCCTGGTGAAGTGGAAACAGTGCATTGATGCCCCGAAAGGCGAGCATCTCAATCTGGAATTGAAGTGGAGCGACACAGGCATCTAACCGGTAGTTATAAAAGCATAGTCTGTGTTATCCAACAGCCGATGCAGCCTTTTCCTGTGAGTGCGAATCTGCAATCCACCGCCCAGTCAAGAAACACCATCGTCATCGGTGTGATAGCATCCATCCCTATTGTCGATGTATTGTGGTGCTATCGCGTCGAACGCGAAGCGTACGGAAGAGGTGAACCGTGTTGGTACACATCATCGCCGACTATGGGACGGGTGACCTGGCCTTTGCCGAAGTGGTGCAGCGCATTAAGCTCCACCTGCCGGATGCTGAACCCGTACCCCTGCCGGTTCCCCCCTTTTCCACCGTGGCCGCCGGTTTCTGTATCGCTCAACTGGGTCTTCATGCCTCCCCGCCGGGCACCTTGATCTATCACAACGTGGCCCC